>JBBSDI010000087.1:0-11849 GCA_038249585.1 Lysobacterales bacterium
GTTTCCGTGGCCAGCGGGCAGATACTTCTGCCGGCGGCTATGCACGGGCCTGGGCTGTCAGTGGATGAATTGCGTCGCCTTACCAACCCCGATGCCTCGTTGAACCTGCTCGTCGGCAGCAGCAGCGGCATCAATTCGGGCATCGTCGCGCCGCTGCCGGCGCCGCTGTTGCGCGAACTGCGACAGCGTTGGCTGGGACTGCCGCTGAGCAATCCACAGGCTTGGCTACGTCACCGTGCGGCGGTTGCATGGTCGTTGTTCGGTCCACAACGACGCGACAAACTCGACGACCTGATGATCGTCCCGCGGATCGTTACGCTGGCCGACAATCCACCCATCGTCGCCAATGCCACGGTTGCCAACGCGAAACTCGCCGGCGCGGTGCTGCGCTGGCGCGATCAGCCGTGGTGCACGCCAATCCTGTATCTGCTGCTGGCGCTGCCGGCGCTTGGCTGGGCGCTGCGGCGCGACTTCGATGGCGACCGCGCACTGGTTGCAAGCCTCGTCGCCAGCGCCTGGTTGTACGCAGTGCCATTGGTGTTCATCGTTCCCTCGGCCGAATGGCGCTACGCGCTGTGGCCGATGCTGGCGTGTGCAGTGGCCCTGCTGCTCGCGTTCCGCCGGCAGCGCGCATGACCGTGCTCGCGCGTCAGCCGCCTACGGCTGGAAGCGAAATTTCTCCTGCAGCAGCGGCTGCCCCTCGACCAGTTTGCCGTCGCCACCGAGCAGCTCCCACTCGATGGTCTTGCCGCCGTTCGCGTAGCAATCGAGGGTCAACATGATCGCCACATCGATGCGCTCGCCGAGCTTGTGGTGCAGTTTGTCGAACGCCGCGGGCAGTTCTCCGGCAGTCGCCGGCCGGCTGCATCGCTTGTACAACTCGGCAAGCTGACTATCGATCGGGGTTGCCGGAGTGCTGCCGACCAGCATGCCCTCGTCCACGGTCCACTGGCGCAAGACGTAGCCTGCAGCGGCGTCGTCATACGCCGCAGTGACCATGCCCGCATCGACGATGAGACGGTGCACTACGGTCTTGCTGCCGAGCGCGCCGCGCAGGAACTCCATCACCTTCGCGCCGGAGCGAATCGGTGCTTCGATGCCGAGGCTGGGTCCGAATTCGACTTTCGGCGCCACCCAGGATGATTCCGGCGGGGCCAGATCGTCGATCACGCGCCCGGTGGAATCGAAGGTGAGGGTGCGCAACTCAGGCTGCTCGAAGGAAATCGTGGTCTGCACAGCCGGTTCGGGCAGCGCCAGCGAGGTCACCATCAGCGACGACGGAATCTGTTCCGGCGCCTCGGCCAGTCTGCGGCCGCGCTCGACCAGCGCTGCCAGTCCGGCGCGATCATAGCCGTTGCGCGGCAGGCGCTCGTCGGGCAGGTCGCTGCCGCCGGAGATCTCCTCGGGCACCTGGAACGCCTCGCCCTCGGCAACGCTGTCGCCACCACCAACGCAGGACAGCGTGACCAATACGTTGTCCCGACCGCCGGATTCGACCATGACGGTCACGCGATCATCAACGATCTTCAGCTGCACCCACGGCCGGCCTTCGTTGAAACCGGCGAGGGTGGACAGGCACGTTGCGCTGTCATCGAGCCATGACCCAACCGCGTCCGCGTGCGCTGCAGGGGCGCCTGCGACCGTGCCCATCAGCAGCAAACCCAGCGGGGAACGGGCTCGACGGTTCATGGCAGTTCCCGCGCTGGAGGTAGTGAGCCCCGATGCTAGCAGGAGAAATCGAAACACTCACGGCCCCTATTTGTGTCGAAGCGGGCGGTCAGCTTCGCGCTTGAGGCGGGCAAGATCACGGTGCAGCCGTGGCGAGTCCCGCACGCATGGACGGTTTGCGATGCGCCTTATCAGGCAGAGCAGACCGGTTGATTCATATTGACGAGAAGTTCTAGAACGGGCATGCTAATTGAATGGCGCGCACCGAGAAGTTCACCTCCGACCGGATCCTGGATGCAACTGCACGGATTGCGGCGCGCGTCGGTCCGCAGCAGGCCACCATGGCGCGTATCGCCAACGAGCTGGGTGCGCCGACCGGGTCGATCTACCACCGCTTCGCGTCGCGCGATGCGCTGCTCGCAGAAGTCTGGATCGGTGCGGCTGAAGCCTTCCAGCGTGCCTTCGGCGCGTGTCTGGAGGGCAAGGACCCGTGGGCTGCGGGACTGGCGTCGGCGCTGATGGTCCTCGAGCGTGTGCGGACGAATCCCATCGAAGCACGCATTCTGATGCTGCATCGGCGCGAGGACTTCCTGGCGGGAGTCTGGCCGCAGTCGATCGCAGATCGCGCCGCCGCGCTCAAGCAGCGTGCCGATTCCGCGCTGGTGAACTACGCATCGCGGCTGCTCGATCGGCCCGATCCGACCACGCAACGCGGCGTGCGCTTCGCACTCGTCGATCTTCCTCTGGCTGCAGTCATGCCGCACTTGCGGGCGGGCGCGGCGCTTCCAAATGGGCTGGACGCGCTGGTCGGTGTTGCGGTCACTGCAGTCCTGATTGAGCTCGGCGCGGTGCCTCCACGGAAAGCAACACGCAGGGCACGATGATTACGGCACCGGTCGCCGTGTTCTGCGCCTGGCTGCTGTTCGCTGGCAGTCACGTGCTGTTCGGCTTTCCGCCGCTGCGCAATCGACTCGCGCTGCGTCTTGGCGAGCAGCGGTTTGTCGCCGTGTTCAGCGCTGTTGCTGCAGTGTCGCTTGCGATCCTCGCGGTCGTCGTGTGGCGCTTTGGCGGTGAAGGACCCGTCGGTCCCGGCCAGTTCATGGGTCCGGCTGCGCGTGTGGCGCTGGCAACACTGGCCATTCTCGGGCTGCTGCTCGCCGTGGCCGCGCTGCCGGCCTACCCGCGCTCGCCCATGGCACTGTTGCGGACCGGATTCCAGCCACCGACCGGAATCGCGCGGGTCAGTCGGCATGGGTTCTTCGTTGGCATGACGCTGTTCGCCAGCGCCCATGCGCTGCTTGTGCCCACGCTCGCCCAGAGCCTCTATCTGCTCGGCTTCGCCGTGCTGGCATTGATCGGGGCGATTGCGCAGGACCGCAAGCTGCTGCTTCGATACGGGGCCGCATACGCGGACTACATGGCGGTGACTTCAGTGCTGCCGTTGGTGGCGATTGTGCGCGGGCACCAACGACTCTCGCGCGATGATCGCCTGCCCCAGGCGCTGCTGCGTGCAGGCGCGATCGTGCTGGTGGTGCTGCTGACCCATCCGCTGTGGGCAGTGTTCAACGGCGCCGCATTTGCGGGAGCGATGGCGCTTGGCGGCGTGTACCTGTCGATGAAGCGCTGGCGCTCAGCGCGCGGCTAGGTCTCGAATCTCGAGTTTCGCTGCCGCGACTCCTGTCGCTGCCATGGCAGCTCCCACAAGTGCTGCCATGTCAGTTTCCACAAGTGCTTCCATGTCGGCGCCCACAAGTGCTGGCATTGCCACCCATGCAATCTGTGCGAGCCGGCATGCCCGCGACTGCCCCCGATTTGTGGCAGCCGGCATGCCGCCGAGGCATGAGCTGCACGAATCGCGCGGCATCGGTCTGCAGACCGATGCCGTGCAGCACCAAAGGGCATAGCCTGCGGTGTCTGGCGGCGCGGACGCCGTCCGCCGGTGTTCCAGGAACAGTTCATGGCCTTTACTTGTTCGCGAAAGCTGCTGTTTGCAGCCATGACGCTGTCGGCGTTGGACACAATGCCCGCCTTGGCACAGGGCGCGGACCTGGTATCGCCCGACCCCGAGTCTCAAAGCGCGGGTGAGGCCGACCCGGCGTCGTCTGGCACCGGTGTGCGAAAACTCGACGCGGTCGTCGTGACAGCGAAGGGTACTGCTGCCGACCTGCCGTCGGCACTCGCCAGCGACCTGGTGTCCTGGCAGGACGCGGTCGGATCGCCTTCTGACTTCCAGGACCTGATCGCGCGGGTGCCGGGCATTGGTGCGACCGGGCAGAACGGCATCTTCGAGACCTTCTCCATTCGCGGCAGCGGTGGCAACGGCATTCTGGTGCTGGTGGGCGGAACGCCGCTCATCGCGCAGCGCCGCGCCGGCGTGCCGGTCGCATTTCTCGAGCCCTCGCTGCTGGGTGAGATCAACGTCACCCGCGGCCCGGCAACCGTTCACTTCGGCCCCGGTGCGCTGGGCGGCGCGATTTCGATCGAACCGCGCTGGTTCGACGGCGCCAGCGTTATCGGCAGCTACGCCGATTCGGGCAACGAGTCGAGGGTGATGGGCGGGTTTGGCAATCAATCGTTCTCGATCGCCGCGGCCAGACAGCGCGCCGGTGACAGCCAGGCGGCCAACGGCACCCCGCTCAACACCAGTTTCAAGCGTGACAGTGCCAGCCTGCAATACCGCACCAGCTTCGGGGATTTCGGACTGGATGCCTTGCTGCTGCCCTCGCGTACACAGAACATCGGCAAATCGAACAGCCGCTTTCCCGCCCGCGACACGACCTATCCCAACGACGAACACCTGCTGGGCCGGCTGCGCCTGACCAACCGCGAGGGCTTCGAAGCCAGCGTGCACGGACACGACCAGTCGCTGCTGACCTTCAACCAGCGGCCAGGCGCGCCCGACACCTTTGCGTTCATCGAGAGCACCGATATCGGTGGCACCGTGCAGCAGAGCATCGAGATCGGCGACTTCAGCCACAACTTCGGAATGGAGTTGCTCGGTCGGCGCAACGTCAATGGGTTCGACGCCCGCGGAACGCTGGCCAATCGCGTGTTCAGCCTGCGCGATGCGCGCGAGGATGGATGGTCGGTGTTCGCGATCAGCGACTGGCAGGCCACGCCCGAGTTCGCGCTCGAACTCGGCGCGCGTCATGGCGCGGTCGATCAGGAACAATCCGGCGCGGGTTCGCACGAGTCGGATTCCGCGTTTACCGCCGGCGCGGTCTGGACGCGCGGCGATGCGGGTCGCTGGACGTTGAACCTGGCCTCCGGCTACCGCTTTGCGACGCTGGAGGAGCGTTTTTTCACCGGTGTCACGCCGCAGGGCGAGATTGTCGGCAATCCCGAGCTCCGCCCCGAGCAGTCGTTGGGCATCGACCTTGGCTACGCGTGGCAGGTCGGCAGCGTCAGCGGACAAATCCACCTGTGGCGCACCAAGGTCGACGACCTGATCCAGCTGTTCGCGATCGCACCGGGTGTAAACGGGTATACCAACGTGAGCGAAGCGCGGTTGCATGGTGTGGATGGCGCGCTGGAGTGGCGTGCGACTGCGCAATTCACACTGGTCGCCAGCGCGACGCTGGTGCGCAGCAAGGACGAGCTGACCGGCAACCCGCTGTTTGGCTCGCCACCGCCGACTGCGTCGCTGGAAGCGAAGTACGACTACTCCGACTTCAGTCTCGGTGTCTTCTACAGCCATCGCCGGCGCGCGCAGCGGCCCGGGTTCGAGGAAGTCGAACGCGACGCGGTCGATGTCGTCGATCTGGACCTGACCTGGCATGTACGCCCGGACTGGGATCTGCAGCTGTTCGTGCGCAACGCCTTCAATGAGGACTACTTCGCGACGGCCGACGTGCTTTCCGCTCGCGCCCAGGAGCGCGCGATCGGATTGAGCGTGATCTGGAGCGCGCCCTGATGCGCGCTGCGGTCGATCTGATGAAGCTGGCCGGTGCTTGACACCCGGCACGCCACCAGCGTGGAATAGTCCGCAGGTCTACGGATGGATGCCCTTATGCCCACGTCCAAGCAGTTGCGCGATTTCGAGGCCCTGATTCGCGATCACCCGAAGTGGCCGCGCGCGTTGTGCTTCGGCGATTCGTGGATGAACTATCCGCCGCATCCGGTCGACATCGACAAGCAGTTGCGGCGGCTGTTCAAGCGCAGCGCGTTTCTCAATGAGTCCAAGGCTGGGCGCGAGAGCGGTCAGATCAAGACGCTGCTGCCGCAGTTGCGCGGCCTGCTCGGCTCGTATCAGTTCAAGGCGCTTCTCGTATCGATGGGCGGCAACGACGTGGTGGGCGGTGAACTTGCGGAGTACGTCAAGCCCGCCGACGAGCCGCAGTCGAGCAGCAGCAACGAGTGGGGCGTGATTCCGGCCAGCGTGCGCGATCATATCCGGCTCAGCGCATTCGCGGCCGGTCTGCGTTTTCTGGTCGAGGACTTCCGGCGCGTGATCGCCGCGCGCGACCAGCTCTCGGTGCAGACCGAGATCGTGGTGCACAACTACGACTACATTTTCCCCAGCGGAACACCGTTCAAGCTGCTGGGCGTCAAGTCCGGGCCCTGGCTGAAGCCGCATCTGGATGGGGTGGGCCTGAGCGATCCGCGCCGGCAGCGCGAACTGAGCTCCTGGCTGATCGACCAGTTCACACGCGTGCTCAACGAGCTGATCTCGCAGACTCCGCGGATGCGGCTGGTCGACAGTCGCGGCGCGCTGGGCCGGGAGTCGGAGTGGGACAACGAGATCCATCCCAAGGCTCCCGGATTCCGACGGATCGCGGAAACACGCTGGAAGCCGGTGCTGGGTGGCCTGCTGAGGTAGGACGTCGTCGGGTCTGCCCGGCAGACCGGACGCGGCTGCAGTAGCCTTGCTGAACTGCGCACTCTGGAACTAAAAGCCATGGCCACTGGTTGGGCTGGCGACAATGCGGTCAGTGAACAGATCGAGGCGACCATCAAGGATGCGGTCGATCGCGCGCGCAGCCGCCTGCCGAAGGGCCCTGGCCGCGAGCGCTGCGAGCACTGCGATACGACGATTCCCCCGGCGCGGCGCAAGGCGGTTCCCGGCGTGCGTCTGTGCGTGGACTGCCAGCACGCGCAGGATGGTCAAGCGGCTGGATTCGCCGGCTACAACCGGCGCGCCAGCAAAGACAGCCAGTTGCGCTGAGCGGCCGCAGATGACCGCATGCGGCGCTCATTCGTTGTACTGTCGATCCGCCATCGCGGGCGTTCGGAAGCCTTCCGGATCGCTTGCCGTGCTGGCGTACGGAGCATCCGCATGGCCACGCCCCTGCGCAAGATCGAGCTGGAAGCGCTGGAAAAGATCGCCCGCGGGACTTCCAGCGACACCGTGATCGACGACGCCATTCTCGATCGGCTGCTGTCGCTGGGCCTTACCCAGGTCCGCGGCGGCAAGACCGGCGTCACCCCGCGCGGCAGCATGGAGCTGACCCGACGCAAGGCGTTGCTGCGCGGCTCCGGATCGCGTCGATAGCCGCAGTTCGAACGCGGCTGATCGACGTTCGCTCTTGCAGCTTGGGCCGAGCCATGTACCAGATCATCTCTGTGTTGCCGGCGATCGTGGCTATCTGCATCTGGGCGATGTGGTTCGAACACGGTGAATCCTCGTCCGCGTTCAAGGTCGTGGTCCTGCTGCTGATCGCAATTGCGGCATGGCTGCAGTTCTTCAGCAGCCATGGGCTGTTTGGATTGGTGATGCAGGCCATCCTGGCGATATTGCTGCTGATCTGGAATGCATGGCATTCGGCGCGCCGCTGGTAGGCCGATCAATGAGCGCGAGATGGCGCAGGCATGTCCAGCGGCTCCCGCGACCGCGCGACTCCAGCCGGTGCGCCGCGCAAGATCGACGCTGCGCGCAGCGGGCCCGGCCCACCGCGCGCAAGTCGTTCTGCGCCACAGCACCGCCGAACTGGAGGCAACGCACCGAGAATTGCAGGCGGCGGGCCGCCATGACGTCGCCGGTCCGGAGCGGCGCCGCCGACATCGTGCGCTTGGCCACTTGACGTAGTGTTACAAGCGTGTGAAGTTGGGATCGGTCTTCGGCATGTCGCAGGGGCGTCATGCAGACCGCAGGGGGTGCGTTGACAGAGCCTTGCCGGGCATCGATCGGCGGTCCTGCAGCAGCATCGTTCGCGCATTCCACTCGAGCAACGGATGAACCTGGCAACCGAGCCCAGCGGGACCCTGCAACAGGCGATGGCGCATGCCGGCCGCCTGCTCGCTTGCGATCCGGCGCAAGCGCTCGCGCAGCTGCGCGAAATTCTCATTGCCGCGCCGAGTCATCCAGAAGCAACGCTGATGCTGGCGATAGCACAGGTCGCTGACGGTGCGCTCGACGCAGCGATCGACACGCTGCACGCACTGGTCGCCGCCCAACCGAACTGGGCCAAGGCGCATCTCGAACTGGGTCTGGCCCATGGCCGGGCGGGGCAGGGCGATGCGGCACTGAGCAGCCTGCGGCGCGCGGTCGAACTCAAGCCCGATACGCCGCAGGCGTGGCGCGCACTGGGCGATCATCTGGCGGCAACCGGCGATGATCAGGGGAGCGAGGCGGCCTACGCACAGCACCTGCGCTACGCCACGCGCGACCCGCAGCTGCTGCGCGCGGCCGCTGCGTTGTGCAACAACCGCATCGCCGAAGCAGAGTCGCTGCTGCGCGCCCAGCTGCGGCGCGCACCGACCGATTCCGCGGCGATGCGGATGCTGGCTGAAGTCGCCGCGCGTCTTGGCCGGCACGAAGACGCCCAGGCGCTGCTGGAGCGATGTCTCGAATTGGCGCCCGAGTTCCACGCTGCGCGGCAAAACTACGCCCTGGTCCTGTATCGCGGCAACCAGCCGGCGCAGGCACTCGCGCAGATCCAGATCCTGCTCGATGTCGATCGCTACAACCCCAGCTATCGCAATCTGAAAGCGGTGATCCTCGGCCGGATCGGCGACTACGACGGCGCGATCCAGCTGTTCGCAGCCCTGCTGGCGGAGTATCCGAACAACGCCCGCATCTGGCTCAGCCACGGGCATACGTTGAAGACCGCCGGGCGCAGCGAACAGGCGATCGCTGCCTATCGGCGCAGTACAGCACTGGAACTGGGCTTTGGTGAAGCGTGGTGGAGCCTCGCGAATCTGAAGACCTTCCGCTTCGAGGATGCCGACATCCAGGTCATGCAGCGTCAGCTTGCGCGCAGCGACCTGGATATCGCGCACCGCTACCACTTCGAATTCGCGCTGGGCAAGGCGCTTGAAGACCGCGCCGAATATGCCGAGTCGTTCCGGCATTACGATCTGGGCAACATCCTGCGGCGCAAGAGCGTGCCGCACAGCGCCGACCAGGTCTCAGCGCGGGTGCGGCGCGCCATCGAACTGTTTACGCCTGAGTTCTTCGCGCAGCGCCGCGCGAGCGGCAGCCCGGCGGCCGACCCGATCTTCGTGGTCGGCCTGCCGCGTTCGGGCTCGACCCTGATCGAGCAGATCCTGTCCAGCCATCCGGCGGTCGAGGGCACCATGGAGCTGCCCGAGATCATCTCGATGACCCGCTTGCTGCGGCGTCGGGCCGGCAAGGGCGCGCAGGCGACCTACTACGACACGCTCGCCACGCTTGAGCCCGACGCATTGCGCGAACTGGGCGAGGGCTACATCGCGCACACGCGGATCCAGCGCAAGACCAGCGCGCCGCACTTCATCGACAAGATGCCGAACAACTTCCTGCACGTGGGCCTGATCCACCTCGTGTTGCCGAACGCGCGCATCATCGACGCGCGCAGGCATCCGATGGCGTGCGGATTTTCGTGCTTCAAGCAGCATTTCGCGCGCGGCCAGAACTTCACCTATTCGCTCGAGGACCTGGGGCGCTACTACCGCGACTATGTCGCGCTGATGGCGCATTTCGATCGCGTGTTGCCCGGTCGCGTGCAGCGGGTCGATTACGAGCGTCTGGTCGACGATACCGATGGACAGGTGCGCGCCCTGCTCGACTACTGTGGCCTGCCGTTCGACCCGGCGTGCCTGCGCTTTTTCGACAATGATCGGCCCGTGCGCACCGCCAGCTCCGAGCAGGTGCGACAGCCGATCTATCGCGATGGCCTCGAGCAATGGCGGCACTACGCGCCGTGGTTGGGGCCGCTGAAAACCGCGTTGGGTTCCGTGCTCGACGGTTACCCGATGCAACAACGACGCGAAGGCGATGCCCGCGCCTGAGTGCCATCTCGATCCACACCGGGTCCACTGGGAAGCAAGGAAACCGCCATGCACAAGCACCAAGACAACACGCAGGTAGCGACAGGCTGTACGCGGCCGACCCGCTTGCAGCTGGTATCGGCGATCTGGCTGGCGTTGGGTGCAAGCTCGCTTGCCCTTGCGCAGGCGCAGCCGCTCGATGCGGTTGCCGAAGCGGATCCGGATGCAAGCGCCCAGGGTCCCGATGCGGCCACCAATGCGCAAGAATCCGGCGCGCAGTCCGACGGTGGTACGCGCACCCTCGAGTCGGTGACGGTCACCGCGCAGAAGCGCACCGAGAACCTGCAGGAAGTGCCGATCAGCATCCAGGTGCTGGGTGCCGATAAGCTCAGCGAACTCCAGGTCGCGGACTTTGAGGACTTCGCGCGTTACCTGCCCTCGGTGTCGGTCGAGACCGGTGGCCCGGGCTTTGGCCAGGTCTACATGCGCGGCGTGGCCAGCGGCAGCAATGGCAATCACTCCGGCCCGCTGCCCAGCGTCGGCCAGTACGTCGACGAGCAGCCGATCACCACCATCCAGGGCGCGCTCGACCTGCACATCTACGACATCGAACGTGTCGAGGCGCTGGCCGGTCCACAGGGCACGCTGTATGGCGCCAGTTCGCAGTCGGGCACGATCCGGATCATTACCAACAAGCCCGATCCGACCGCGTTCTCCGCCGGCTACGGCGTGGAAGGCAACAAAGTCAGCGGCGGCGATCTAGGCTATGTGACCGAGGGCTACGTGAACGTGCCGATCGCGGAAAACATGGCAGTGCGCCTGGTCGCCTGGGACAAGCGCGATGCCGGCTACATCGACAACGTACGCGGCACGCGCACCTTTCCAACCTCGGCGATCACGATCGACAACGCCAGCGAGGCCGAGGACGACTACAACAGCGTCGATACCACGGGCCTGCGCGCAGCATTGCGCATCGACCTCAACGACAACTGGTCGGTCACGCCCACGGTGATGAGCCAGCGCACCACTTCCGGCGGCATTTTCGCCTTCGATCCCGACGTCGGCGATCTCGAGCTGACCCACTTCTACCCCGAGCGCGCAGAGGACACCTGGACCCAAGCCGCGCTGACCGTGCAGGGCAAGATCGGCAACTTCGACATCGTCTATGCCTTCTCCAACCTCAATCGCGATACCGACGTCGAGTCCGACTACAGCGACTACTCGTTCTGGTACGACACCCTGTATGCCTATGGTGCCTACATCACCGACGACAATGGCGATCTGATCAACCCCTCGCAGTACATCCAGGGCCGCGACATCTACCGCAAGCGCAGTCACGAACTGCGGATCGCCTCGCCCGCCGAGGACCGCCTGCGCTTCACCGCCGGTGTGTTCTGGCAGAACCAGTCGCACGATATCCAGCAGCGCTACAGAATCGACGACCTGGCCGATGAGATCTCGGTGACCAATTGGTCCGACACGCTGTGGCTGACCAAACAGGATCGCCGCGATCGCGACCGCGCGGTGTTCGGCGAGATCGCCTACGACATCACCGATCAGCTCACGCTCAACGGCGGCATCCGCTTCTTCAACGCCAGGAATTCGCTGCGCGGATTCTTTGGATTCAGCGAGAACTTCAGCTCGCGTACCGGCGAGGCCGCCTGCTTCGACCAGAACGACTTCAACGGCGCCCCTTGCCTTAACCTCGACAAGGAGGTCGACGAGGACGATCAGATCGGGCGGGTCAACCTGACCTACCAGATCGACGCTGAGAAAATGATCTATGCGACGTGGTCGGAAGGCTATCGGCCGGGCGGCATCAATCGACGCGGCACCCTGCCGCCTTACCTGTCGGACATCCTGACCAACTACGAGGCCGGCTGGAAAACCACCTGGATGGACAACACCCTGTCGTTCAACGGGGCGGTATTCCTGCAACGCTGGGACGACTTCCAGTTCGCGCTGCTGGGTGCCAATGGTCTGACCGAGATCAA
>JBBSDI010000088.1:0-11842 GCA_038249585.1 Lysobacterales bacterium
AGCTGGTCGCCACCGTGCAGGGTTATGCCGCACATGAGAAGGCCGTGCTGGAGGTGGTCACCGAGCTGCGCGCGCAGGCCATGCAGCAGTCCGGTCCGCAGCGGCTGGGCGAAGTCGAGACCCAGCTGGAGCACGCGCTGGCGCGTTTGTTCGCATTGAAGGAGGCCTATCCCGACCTCAAGGCGAGCACGAACTTCATCCAGCTGCAGCGCGACCTGGTCGCGGTGGAAGACCACTTGCAGTACGCGCGGCGCTTCTACAACGGCGCGGTGCGCGATCTGAACGACACCATCCAGCGTGTGCCTGACGTGCTCATCGCGCGCAGCTTCGGTTTTCGCAGCGGCGAGTTCTACCAGGCGCAGGCGGCAGAACGCGCCGCGGTGCAGGTACAGCTGCCATGAGCATGCTCGTGCGAGTGCTGGTACTGCTGCTCGCGCTGCTGGCCAGCCCGCAGGCCTTGCCGCAATCCGACGAGCGCATCCTCGACTACGCGATCGCGGTCGAGGTGCGTGCCGACGGCCGCCTGGATGTCACGGAAGACATCACCGTGCGCGCGGCCGGCAACCAGGTCCGACGCGGCATCTATCGCGACTTCCCGACCCGCTATCGCGACGGCAAGGGCAACGCAGTAGTGGTGGATCTGACCGTGCTGTCGGTGCAGCGCAACGGCGAGAGCGAGCCGTGGTTCACCGAGAGCCGCAGCAACGGCGTGCGCATCAACACCGGCAACGACGAGTACCTGCCGCAACTGCCCGGCGAGTACCGCTACACGCTGCGCTATCGCACCACCCGCCAGCTCGGATTTTTCGCCAAGAACGACGAGCTGTACTGGAACGCGATCGGCACCGGCTGGGACTTTCCGATCGACCGCGCGCGGGTCGAGGTACGCCTGCCGCAGCCGGTAGCGGTCAGCGACATGACCGCCGAGGGCTACACCGGACCGCAAGGTGCGAAGGGCCAGGACTATCGCGCGCAGACCAGCGCGCCGGGCATCGCACAGTGGGAGCTCACCCAACCTCTTGCGGCCGGCGAAGGGCTGACCATCGTGCTCGGCTTTCCGAAAGGCCTGGTGCCGGAGCCGAGCGTTGGCCAGCGTCTCACATGGCTGCTTGTCGACAATCGCGGCATCCTCGTCGCATTGGCGGGACTGCTCGTGCTGCTCGCCTACTGCATCCGGCGCTGGCGCCAGGTCGGCCGCGATCCGCGCGCGGGTATCATCATCGCGCGCTACGACCCGCCGGCAGACCGCTCACCCGCGGAACTGCGTTTCCTGCGCCGCCACAGCTACGACACCCGCTGCTTTACCGGCGACCTGCTCTGTGCGGCAGTCGACGGCGAGGTCGCGATCGAGCGCGAAGATCGTCTGCTGGGCAAGGACCGCTGGCAACTGCAGCGGATCGATGGCAGCAGTGGGCCACCGCGCCTGCATACACCCGGCGTGTTGATGGGCGCATTGTTCGCCAGCGGCGAGCGGGTCCTTGAACTTGAAACCGCCAACGCCAGCATTCTGCAAGGCGCGCAACTGGCGCACGCCAAGGCACTCGAAGAACGCCTGCATGGCAGTCACTTCTCGCGCAGCGCCGGCAGCACCGTGGCAGCGGTTGGCATTGCGATCGCCACCGGCGTGCTGGCGTTCGTGGTGGCCGCAGGTTCCGGCGTGCCGCTGATCATCGGCGTCTGTGCACTGATGCTGGTGGTAGTGATCGTCTTCGGCCGTCTGGTGCAGGCACCGACCGCGCAAGGTCGCAAGCTGCTCGATGAAATCGACGGCCTGAAGCTGTACCTCGGCGTGGCCGAGCGCGACGAACTGGCAAGCCTGCAGGGCCCGGGGGCTGCGCCGCCGCTGGACGCCCAGCGCTACGAACGTCTGCTGCCGTACGCCGTGGCGCTCGACGTGGAAGAAGCCTGGACGAAGAAGTTCACCCTCGCGGTCGGCGCGGCAGCAGCCGCAGCAGCGACCTCGGCGATCGCCTGGTACCACGGCGGCAACATCAGCGACATGGGCAGCCTCGCGCAATCGATTGGCAGCGGCCTGAACTCCTCGATTGCGTCCGCGTCGACGCCACCGGGCAGCTCGTCAGGCGGTGGCGGCGGCGGGTCGTCGGGTGGCGGCGGCGGTGGCGGCGGTGGCGGCGGACGCTGATCGAGTGGTTCGCGGGCGCGTCGGCCTGCGGTGCAACGAGTGCCGACGCCGAAGGCAGCGGGACTGAGCGGCAGCGAGCCTGCGCTGGGTGGGCGCATCAGTTTTGACGCAAGGCTTCGCTGGGCAGGATGCGCGCGCAGCGGCGAGCCGGCAACCATGCCGCGAGCAGTGCAAGCAGCGCAAGCAGCAGCGGAACCACCACGAACGACACCATATCGAAGGTGTGCAGCTTGTCGCTGAGTGCCGCCAAGACCCGCGCCACCGCGAATGCCAACGGGATGCCGATCGCCACCCCGATGCCGATCTGCCGCGCAGCGCCCGACAGCAGGTGGCGGATCACCCTGGCATGGCTGGCCCCCAGCGCCAGCCGCACGCCGATCTCGGCGCGCTTTTGCACCACCAGATAGCTGACCAGGCCGTACAGTCCGATGCAGCTGATGCCCAGCGCGATCCAGCCGAGCAGCATCGATAGCGTGGACGCGGCAAGAAACGGCAAGCGCTGGATGCGTACCGCCAGCAACATCGGCATCAGCTCGCAGCTCAGTTGCGGATCGACCCGCGTGCAGGCGCGGGCGATCGCGTCGAGGGTGGCGACGGAGGTATCGCGCGTTCGCAGCATCAGGCCAGACACCGCCGGATCGCCGACCCGCGTGGGCAGATACACCGCGCTGCCGTCGATGCCGCTGACGAACCACGCACTCACGACATCCGCGACCACGCCCACCACCACGAACTGGCCGCCGCGCAAGCGCCCCAGTCGCTCCTGTGCGGGCAGGTCGATCACCTGTCCGATCGGATTGACCCCCGGCCACAGGTGCTCCGCGGTGCGGCGACTGACCAGCACGACATTGGCGCCTGCCTCATCGGCCGCCAAGAATCCGCGCCCGTGCAGGATGTCGATGCCGAACACCTCGAAGTACGCCGCGTCGACCGCACGCACGAACAGCGGCTCGCTGCGTGCGCCAACCAGCGCATCGATGCGATGCGGCGTTCCCATCAGCGGCGCGCGCGAAGTAAGCGCCATGCGTTCGACCTGCGGCAACGCCGCCAGTTCGCGGGCCAGCGCCGGCGTGACCTGCCCCGGGTGCACCGCGATCGTGCGGGCGGGGTCGAAACCAATCCGGATCTGTGCCACGCCGCGCGCATTCATCGCTACCAGACCGGCGATGACCAACAGCATCACGCTGATCGCAAGCTGCGTGACCATCAGCAGCGAGCGCATCCGCGAGCCCGATGCACGCTGCATCGCGGTCAAGTCCGGACGCGAGCGGCCACCGCGCCATGCGGCGGTTGCCAGCAGCGCCGGAATCAATCCGAAGGCCACCGTTGCGAGCAAAGCCAAAACCCAGGTGTAGACCAGTACACCGAGATCGATGCGCAGCGCGATCAAATCGATTCCGAACTCGCCCAACAGGGAAAACAGGAAAGCCTGCAGCGGCAGCAGCAGTGCGCTGGCAAACGCGAAACCGAGCACGGCAGCCATTGATGCGAGCAGCCCGCATTCGGTCAGAAGCTGTGAGATCAGGCGCCGCCGCGGCGCGCCGACCGCGACCCGGATCGCCAGTTCGCCCTGCCGCGAAGCGAAGCGCGCAAGCACCAGGTTGGCCAGATTCGCCGCGGCTACCAGCAGCAGCAGCACGAACGCGAATGCGATCGGCAGGCAGGCCTGCACCAGGTCGTGCATGTCGCTTTGCGCCAGATAGCCGCGCCGCGCGGACACTTCTGCGCGGGCAACCCGCAGCGCTGCATCGCGCTCGCTGTTGGCCGCGACCGCGCGGCTGCTCAGCGCTGCGGACGCCTGGGCGAGACTGCTGTCATGGCTGCGCATGCCGCCGAGCAGCAGTGCCAGGCCATCGCCATCCGCGCGCGGCTGTATCGCCCGATAGTCGCGCTCGCGTAGCCAGTACATCGCGTGCTGTGGCGTGGTGCCCGAGAATGCCGGCGGCATGACACCGACCACCGTGAATGCGCGGCCCGCAACGGTGAGCGTGCGTCCGAGCGGATTGGGCTCGCCGGCAAGCAGGCGTTGCCAGCCCAGATCGCTCAACACCAGTTCGGCACCAGCATCGCTTTGTGCGGTGAAGCCGCGACCCAGCGCTGGCGTCACGCCGAGCGCGTCGAAGTAGTTGTCCGACACCGATTCGCCGCCGACCAGCCGCGCCAGCGCGGGCTCCACCACCAGGCGCACCTCGCGCATCGCATAGATGACGTCGATGCCGGCGCTCGGCCGTGCAACCAGCGCATCGGCTTCGGCGACCGGCCATGAGGTCATCCGCTCATCGCGCGCAGTGATCGCTTCCAGCGAGACCCAGCGCGACGCATCCGCCAGTGGTGGCGCACGCAGTCCGTAGGCGCTGAACAGGGCGAACAGCAGTGCATTGGCCCCCAGGGCGATGCCCAACACCAGCAGGGCGGTGATGCTGTAGCCGGGGTTGCGCCACAGGCCGCGCACTGCATAGCGCAGGTCGCGCAGGGCTTGGTCGAGCACCACCAGGCCGCGCGCTTGACGGCAGGCGTCGCGATGCATGCCCTGCATGCCAAGCTCGACCTGCGCGCGGCGCCGTGCCTGATCGGGCGCGACGCCCTGCGCGATCAGATCGTCGGTGCGTGCGTGCAGGTGGAACTCGAACTCCGCGTCGAGGTCGCTTTCGAAACGACGTCGTGAGCGCACCGCGTGCCACCACAGTGCCAGCCGCCGCATCATCGCAGCAGCTCGCCGCGGGTGGCGTTGAGCACCGCGTTCATCGCCGCTGCCAGCTGCTGCCACTGGTCGACATCGCGTGCCAGTCGCGCACGCCCCGCGCGCGTCAGGCTATAGAACCTGGCCTTGCGATTGTTGTCCGACACGCCCCACTCCGATGCGACCAGCGCCTGCGACTCGAGCCGGAACAGCGCCGGATACAGCGCGCCCTGCTCCACGGCCAGCACATCGCCGGAGCTGCGCTGGATGCGCTGCAACAGGCCATAGCCGTGCTCGGTGCCGAGCGATACGGCCTTGAGCAGCAGCATTTCCAGGGTGCCCGGCAGCAGATTGGATGTACCCATGGCTCACCTAAGCGGATTAGGTGAGAGGGTAGGCTCGCCGCGTCGCGCTGTAAAGGCCGGAAGTCACGGCCATGGCGCGCGCGCGATCGCCGTTGCATGCAGACGGGCCCGCTATCGCGCGTTCTGCGCCAGCGCGCCGCTGTGCAGTCGCGCCAGATAGTTCGCCAAATCGCGCTTGATCACCGGCATCAGCAGATACACGCCGATCAGGTTCGGGATGGCCATGATGAACAGCAGCGAGTCGGCGATGTCGACGATGCTGCCTAGGTTCATCGTGCAGCCGACCACCGCCATCAGCAGGAACACGACCTTGAATCCGTACAGCACGAATTTCGATTCGTTGGCGAGGAAGCTGGCGGCCTTGGCGCCGTAGTAGGCCCAGGTGATGATGGTCGAGAAGGCGAACAGGAACACCACCAGTGTCAGCACGTAGGGAAACCACGACACCACTGAACCAAACGCCTGCGAGGTCAGCTGCACACCTTGCGCGGTGCCATTCAGGGCCGAACCCTGCAGTGCTGCCAACTCGCCGGAGATGATGATCACCAGCGCGGTCATGGTGCAGATCACCACCGTGTCGATGAACGGTTCCCACAGCGCGACGAAACCCTCGGTTACCGGATCGCGGGTGCGCACCGCGGAATGCGCGATCGCCGCCGAGCCCAAACCCGCTTCGTTCGAGAATGCCGCGCGCCGGAAGCCCTGGATCAGCGCGCCGATCACGCCGCCCTGCACGCCTTCGGCGGTGAATGCACCATCGACGATGGCGCCGAATGCTGCCGGCAACTGGTCCACGTGGACACCGATCACGACCAGACAGCCGACGATATAGAGCACCGCCATCGCCGGCACCAGCTTGGCCGTGACGCGGCCGATGCGCGAGATGCCGCCAACCACCACGACGCCCGCGAGCGCTGCGATCACGATGCCGAACAGCCAGCCGCGATCGGCTAGCGGTCCTTCCGCACCGCCGGTGACGAGGAAGAATTGCGCATAGGCCTGGTTGGCCTGGAACATCGCACCGGCACCGATCGCACCAAGCATGGTGCAGATGGCGAACACCACTGCCAGCACCCAGCCGAATCCTTTCAGGCTCGGATAGTTCTCGGCGATGCCGCGGCTGAGGTAGTACATCGGGCCGCCAGAAATCGTGCCGTCGGCCTTCTCCAGACGATACTTCACGCCCAGCGAGCACTCGACGAACTTGGTCGACATGCCGAGCAGGCCCGCGAGCACCATCCAGAAGGTGGCACCTGCACCTCCGATGCTCACCGCCACCGCGACGCCTGCGATATTGCCCAGGCCCACGGTGCCGGAAATCGCCGAGGTCAGGGCCTGGAAGTGGCTGACTTCACCGGGTGAGTTCGGGTCCGCATAGCGTCCCCGGATCAATTGCAAACCGTGCGCAAAGCCGCGCACATTGATGAACCCGAAGTACAGGGTGAACACCACGCCGGCCAGCACCAGCCAGCCGACGATCAGCGGAAACATCACCGGCTCGGCATCGGTGCCACCGACCCGCACCGCATAGAAGATCGCATTGGACACCGCATCGGCCACCGGCCGCACGGCGGCATCGATGCGCTGATCGAGCGTCAGCGCTGCAGCGGGCTCGGCGACAACCGGTGCATCCTGCGCGTGCAGACCGAAGGTCACGCTCCACAGCAGCACAACGATTGCGACAAGACGTAGCGGCATGGGCTGTGGCCTGCGGTGGGAGCGTCGAGTCTACACAGACACGCGAGCAGGTCTTAGTGAACGTTTCGTCAATGCCGCGACAGCCCGCTTGCGCACGGACTTGCGAGCTACCAGTTCCATATTGCGCCGAGCAACAGACGCCGTCCCGGTGCCGGTTCGAACACTCGCCCGTTGCCATCGTTGACCAGCACCGATCCCGCATAGCGGCGATCGTCGAGATTGTCGATCCGCGCGCTCAGCAACAACCTGCCGCTGCCGATGCGAAGGCTGCGGCGAAGTGCGAGGTTGGCGACAAGCCAGGAATCCGCCCGCAGGCGGTTGCCATCGTCGGCGAAATTGCCACCGGCGGCGCGCAGCTCGAACTGGCCCTGCCAGCGCTCGTTCGGCGTCCAGAGCAACTCAGCCGAGCCGAACCGCGGCGGCACGGCAGGCAAACGCGCGCCTGCTGCAATCGCCTGTGCACCGGGTGCGCATGGCGCTGCGGCACACGCCGGCGTGCCGTCGACAAAGCGCGCATCCAGCAGCGTCCACGCCGCGCTCAATGTCCACTCATCGCCGAGTTCGGTCGCCAGCGACAGCTCGAGCCCGCGCCGCCGCACCGCACCACCATTGCGAAACGAGGTACGACCGCCCGACGCGCGCGCCACCACGATCTCGTCGCGCGTGTCGTCGCGGAACAATGCAGCCTCGATCAGCAGGTTGCCGGCCGCATGCCGCAGGCCCACCTCGCGCCTGGTCGAGCGCGCCGGCTGCAGCGTGCGATTGAAACCGCTCGAACCATCGGCCGCGTAGGCCAGTTCGTTCGCGACGGGTGTCTCGAATCCTCGCGCTATCGCTGCATGCAGCGACCAATCTGTCTGCGGCGACCAGCGCACGCCGAGCGCCGGCGTGGTGGCGCTGAAGCGACGGCTGCCGCTGTCGTCGGGATTGCCGGCCGCCACGAAGCGATCCTGCGAGGCGAAGTCGAGCACATTGCGGCGCACTCCGAGGACCGCATGCCAGTCCGTCGACGGCTGCCAATCGGCCTGCAGCAGCAGGTCGAAACGCTCGATGCGATTGTCCTCGTCGCGCCGCAGCCGGCCGCGCACACCGAGCGTGCTGCCGATGAAGTTCTCGTTGCCGCGCCGCACCTCGTCGAGAACATCGGCATCGATGCCTGCGGTAATGCGCAGCGGCGTGCCGAAGGCTTCGAGGTCTTGCCACAGGCGCAGCTCGGCACCCCTGTAGCGACGTTCGAGATCGATCACACCACCCGCAGAGGTGGCCGCGGCTTGCGCGGCCCGCGGCACCGCCAGGAACTGTTCAACCGTGCGACGTCCGCCGTAGAGCGCAAGTTGCGCGCCACGCGACTCGCCCGCATCGCGCGCGATGGCCACCCCGAGCTGCGCCTGCCGCGTGCTCTTGCGGGTATCGAAGGCGAGCGCCACCGGCGTGGTGGAATCCGGATCGCGGGCAAACTCGGCGGGCGTGAGCCCCAGCGGATCCTGCGCGTCCGGTGCGTCGAGCGCATTGACGGTGGTCGACACCCGCCAGCCCTGCGGCAAACTCCACGCGGCCACCGCGTCGAGCAGATCGCGGCGCGCGGCACTGTGCGGACGAAAGCCATCGGTGTCGAAGCGACCCGCGTCGACGGTCCATCCGAATGCCGCATCGCCGCCGCGCAGGGCGGCGCCAAAGCGTCGCAGGTCGCCGTTGGCGAACGCCAGCGCCTGACCACCGGGTGGTTGCTGCCCCGGCTCGACGTTGATCTTGATCGCGCCACCGCCATTGCCATACAACGCCGCCAGCGGCCCGCGAACCACCTCGATGCGCGCGGCCGATGCGAGTGCTGCGTTCGACAGCTGGCCCTGCCCATCCGGCGCGGATGCTGGAATCCCGTTGACATACAGGCGCACGCCGCGCACTCCGAAGCCGGCGCGCGCGCCGTAGCCGCGCACCGACAGCTGCAGGTCCTGGGCATAGTTGTAGCGGTTGTTGGCGATGACGCCCGGCACCCGCGCGAGTACCTCGCTGGTATCGACCATTGGTCCGCTGCGCTGGATCGTGTCGGCCTCGATCACGGTGGTGCTGCCGGGTGCTGCCGGCGCGCTCACAGTGGCCCGCGCGGTCACCGCTACCGCCGGCAGCACCCGCGTGCGAGCCTGCTCGTCGCTGGCCGCCAGTGCGAGGGCGAGGCTGAGCGCGCTGGCGATCATGACGGCAACAGGTTCAGCCGGCGTAGGTCACGCGATAGATCGCGTTCGCGGTGTCGTCGGAGATCAGCAGCGATCCATCCGGCAGCGGCTGCACATCGACCGGCCGCCCGCGGGATTTTTCGCCCTGCAGGAATCCGCTCAGGAACGGCTGCGGCGTGCCGGCCTTGTCGCCGTCGATGGGCACGAACAGCACTTGGTAACCGACCTTCTTGCTGCGGTTCCAGCTGCCGCGCTGGGCCACGAACACCCCCTTGCGATACACGGCCGGGAACATGCTGCCGCCGTAGAAGCGCACGCCCAGCGGCGCGGTGTGCGCGCCGAACTCGACCTGTGGCGCGGTGAAGGTATCGCAGGCGTGCAGCTCGCCGAATTCGGGATCCTTGACCGTGGCGCCGTGGCAATACGGATAGCCGAAGTGCTGGCCGGCGCGGGTCGCAACGTTCAACTCGCACGGCGGGGTGTCGTCGCCGAGCATGTCGCGGCCGTTGTCGCTGAACCACAGGTGGCCGGTGGCCGGATCCCAGTCGAAGCCGACCGTGTTGCGCACGCCGCGCGCGATCACTTCCTGCCCGCTGCCGTCGGGATTCATGCGCAGGATGGCAGCGAAGGGATCGCCCTCGTCGCAGATGTTGCAGGGCGCGCCGATCGGCACGTACAGCTTGCCGTCGGGACCGAAGGCGATGAACTTCCAGCCGTGGGAGCGTTCGGTCGGCAGCTTGTCGGTGATGACCACCGGCTGCGGGGGCGCTGCCAGCGAATCCTCGATCGCATCGAAACGCAGGATGCGATTGACCTCGGCCACGTACAGCGCGCCATCGCGGAAGGCCACCCCATTGGGCATGTTCAATCCCTTGGCGATGGTGTGCACGGTGCCGGCCGACTTGCCGTCGTGCTCGATCGCGTACACCACGCCGGCATCGCGGGTGCCCACGAACACGGTGCCCTTGGCGCCGAGCGTCATCGAGCGCGCATTGCGCAGCTCCTTGGCGAAAACCGCGACTGCAAAGCCCGGTGGTACTTGCAGGTCATTCAGCGGCGGCGCCGCCACGGCGGAGCCGGCGAGCAGCAACAGGCACAGGATCGGAACACGCATGAGGTCACTCCAGCTTCAGCGGAGCGCCCATGGTACTTGCGCTTGCGTCGACGGTGCGTTGGCTGCGGCAGGGCTGCGCGTCCGAGCATGCGCAGGCACTGCGTGCCCAAGCCCACCGCCAAGGTGCTCGTCTTCATCGCGGGGCTTATCGAACCACGCATGGCCACCAGAACCAGCAGGAGGTTCCAGAGCACCGTCCCCTGCAGGCTTTGGCGCAGCACGCGGTGAGTGGGGCAAACCGGATTCGGCAGTGCGGGAATCGCATCCAGTCCATCGCACATCAGCACCACCGCTGCGGCAAGCTCCGCGCTCTCGATGACCTCGCGTGTTGCGATGCCCGGATCAGACTGCGCCAGGCGACGAGGATCAAGAGCGGAACGGTAAGCAGCTGCAAGGCGTCGACCTGCGCGAGCAGGTTGCCGCTCAATCCTGCCACCAGCCGGTGATCGCCAGTCGCTGCGTCCGAGCCCAGGGTGCGACCAGCGACACGCAGTGCCACGCCGGCACCTTGAACAGGCTGAGGGAATTGGGCTGTGGCATGAACGTATCGACCACGTTGCGCTCTTCGTCGAGGAACTGCAGCAGGCCGCCCCAGTCGGCTGCCCAGGCCTCACCCAGGTTGAACACATAGGCATAGCGGCGCCCCGTGGCCGGCTCCAGGTCGTTGTGCATCTTCAGAAACATCCCGGGCCGGTAGCGGGTTGCCTGCGCGCTCACGCGGCCGATCGCAGAATCGCCGGTCAGGGTCCGCGCGAATCCAAGGAAGTCGGGACTGTTGAGGAACTCCAGTATGCGGTGCAGCAGCAGGTCGGGGTCGCGCTGCTCCAGATAGGCGGTCACCATCATGTAGCTCTCATAGGCGAAGCCATAGCGATCGGCCGCATCGTCTGCGGCCTGGCGCAGCAGTTCTGACTGGCCGGCGGCGTCCAGTCGCTGCAGTTGAGCGTGGGCGATCACCCGCGACTGGCCCGCGGCGTCGCGCATCGCAAGGGTCCAGGGCACCTCCTCGGTCAGGCACCGGCGCAGGTGTTCGACAGCGCTGGCCTGCAGCACGTCGGGAATCTGGATGCGGCCGTTGCGTTGCAACCGGTCGCGCCAGTGAGCCAGGTCGAGGTTGTCGTTGAGCAAAGGACAGGAAATCCAAAGCGCTTTATGCCCTGAAGCCTACACCTACGGGTGGCTATGCGCATGCTGCGAACTTTTACCGGAGACCGATTCGCGGGTGTGCTGGACGTGTCGAGCGGTCGCTACCGCTCGCCTCGACGGCAGCAAGCGCGAACAGTGGTGAGATCCGGCTTTCGCGCGCCGGGCCGAACCGACCCTGGCGCCTTTGCGAGGCAGAACCGTCACTGGCACCTTTGCGAATTCCGGCACCTTTGCGAATTGTCCCTGGCACCTTTGCGCCAAGCGGCCTGCGTCGTGATTGAACGCGCGCGCTACGCTAAGCGGCGGCATCGATGATCGGTCGAATTCTCGCGATCTTTTCGCCACCGGCATCATCTGCGCTGTACCGATCTTCGTTGACCGTAACGTTCATCCAGAAGCGTTCCGAAGCATTGAACAGGCGCGCAAAGCGCTGCGCGGTGTCTGCGCTGATGCCACGGCGCTCACGTACGATGTCATTCACCCGGCTTGGCGTGACGTCGATGGCACGTGCCGCAGCGTTGC
>JBBSDI010000089.1:0-11798 GCA_038249585.1 Lysobacterales bacterium
CCTTCCCGAACTCGGAAGTGAAACGCACCAGCGCCAATGGTAGTGTGGCTTAAGCCATGCAAGAGTAGGTCACCGCCAGGGGCCTTACGCAATAACCCAAACCCCCGCAATCACTTTGCGGGGGTTTGGCTTTTGGGGGACTGAGAGATCGCTACCTGCGATGGAACACGTTGACCGCCGAGCGCAGCAGCCTGCGTGTCAGAAATCGTTTACTTTTCAGCACTGAACATCAACCGGGCGCTCAGCTCCCAGAGCCGCGAACCTGCGCCACCGTTCTTGCTTGTCGGTCAAACAGATCGCGGCACGGCGCACACGACCTGTTTGGAGCTCTACTAGAGCGAATAACCGAACTGCTGCCGGAATTGCTCGGCGAACTCGTCGTAAGTAAACCGCTGGTTCTGGGTCCCGGGGTGCTCGATTTTCAACGCGCCCATCAGCGATGCGATCCTGCCACTGGTAGCAAGATCCATGTTGCGCATCAGCCCGAAGATCAGTCCCGCGCGATAGGCGTCGCCGCAGCCGGTTGGATCGGTAATGCACCGCTCTGCTGCCGGCGGAATATCGAGGGTGCCTTTGCGGGTGTGGATCAACGAGCCCTTCGGTCCGCGGGTGACGATGTATGCCGTGACCCGTTCGGCGATCTCCAGTTCGCTCCAGCCTGTGCGTTGCTGCAGCAGGTTCGACTCGTAGTCGTTGACCGTCACATAGTCGGCCTGCTCGATGAATGCGCGGAACTCCGCACCATCGAACAGCGGCAGGGCCTGACCAGGATCGAAGATGAACGGGATATCCAATTCGGCGAATTCTTGGGCGTGCTTGAGCATGGCCTCGCGCGTGTTCGGTGCCACGATCCCAAAGCTCGCGTCCGGGATCGCGCGGACATCGATATCGACTGACCGCACCATCGCGCCCGGATGAAACGCGGTGATCTGGTTGTCGTCGAGATCGGTGGTGATGTAGGCCTGCGCGGTGTACAGCTCCGGAATCTGATTGACGTATTGCAGATTGATCCCGCAGCGCTGGAAATGGTCGCGATAGGGTCCGAAATCCTGCCCCACTGCGGCTAGCGGCACTGGATCGTCGCCAAGCAGACGCAAGTTGTATGCGATGTTGCCAGCGCAGCCACCGAACTCCCGCCGCATGCGCGGGACCAGAAAGGCCACGTTCAGGATATGAACCTTGTCCGGAAGAATGTGATTCTTGAACTGATCCTGGAACACCATGATGGTGTCGTAGGCGAGCGAACCGGAGACGACGGCAGCCATGGCATTACTCTTGGGGATGACCCATTAGCCTAGCGGCATCGCATCGCTGATGCACACCTTCGATAGCGATGCAGCGCGCGACGACCCACCATCATCGAGGCAGGGCTTGGCGCGGCTCGGTCAGCAAGATTGCAGTCGCTCGCGAAGCAGCTGGTTCAGCCGCGACGGATTCGCTTTGCCACGCGTGGCGCGCATTACCTGGCCGACCAGCCAGGTGAAGATCTTTTCATCGCCCGCACGAAATTGGCCGGCCTGCTCGGGGCTTGCCGCCAGTACGCCATCGATCGCGGCAACCAGGGCGCTATCGTCGCTGATCTGACCAAGCCCGCGCGCAGCGATCACCGCATCCGCGCTGCCCTCACCCGCCCACATCGCAGTGAACACGTCCTTCGCAATTTTTCCTGAAATGCTGCCATCGACGATTCTGCCGAGCAGGCCGGCGAGCTGTGCCGGGGCGATCGGACAGGCCACAATGTCGTATTGCGCTGCATTGAGGGCTGCCGACACCTCGCCCAAAACCCAGTTCGCGCAGAGCTTGGCTTGGCCTGGCACCCCCGACAAAAGCGCCTCGAAGTAGTCGGCGGTCTCGCGATCCCCCGTGAGCTGCCCGGCATCGTATGCGCTCAGTTGCAGCGCTTCCAGATAGCGCGCATGCCGCGCGTCCGGCAATTCCGGCAACAGTGCGCGTTCTGCTTCCTGCAGTTCTGCCGGCACCACCACCGGCGGCAGATCGGGGTCCGGGAAGTACCGATAGTCGTGCGCCGACTCCTTGCTGCGCATCGGTCGCGTCTGCTGCCGCGCCTCGTCGTAGAGTCTGGTTTCCTGCACGATGCTGCGGCCTGCTTCCAACTCGCGGATCTGGCGCTCGATTTCGTACTCGATCGCTTTCTCGACAAACCGGAAGGAGTTGACGTTCTTGATCTCGGTCCGCGTCCCCAGCGTGCTGTCTCCCTCCGGGCGTATCGACACATTCGCATCGCAGCGGAACGATCCCTCCTGCAGGTTGCCATCGCAGATGCGCAGCCAGCGCACCAGACGGTGCAGGGTTTTCATGTACGCCGCCGCCTCGGCGGCGCTGTGCATCACCGGCTCCGACACGATCTCCAGCAACGGCGTGCCGGCGCGGTTGAGATCGATCCCGGTCGCGCCGTGGAAGGCGTCATGCACGCTCTTGCCGGCGTCCTCTTCCAGATGCGCGCGAGTCAGCGCCACCGTGATCGAGCGGCCATCGCCCACCGCCACGCGCACGCTGCCACCCTCGACAATCGGCTCTTCGTACTGCGAGATCTGATAGCCCTTGGGCAGATCGGGATAGAAATAGTTCTTGCGCGCAAACACCGACATTGGCCGAATGTGCGCCCCCACCGCCAGACCAAAGCGCACCGCGAGTCGGATCGCCTCGGCGTTGGCCACCGGCAAAGTGCCCGGCAATGCGACGTCCACCGCGCAGGCGTGCGTATTGGGATCGGCCCCGTATGCAGTCGATGCGCCGGAGAACATCTTGCTGCGGGTAAGCAGCTGGACATGGCACTCCAGTCCGATCACCGCCTGCCACTGGGTCTGGCTCATGCGGCGGCTCCGGGCGCCTGCAGATGCCAGTCGCTGACCAATTGCAGCGCATGGGCCGCCGCCAGCAGGCGAGTCTCGCCGAACGCGGGTCCGACCAGTTGCAGGCCGACCGGCAAGCCTGTGACGAAGCCCGCCGGCACCGAGATCGCCGGAAGGCCGGCCAGATTCACCGCCACGGTATTCACATCTGCGGCATACATGGCCAGCGGATCAGCGGCTTTTTCGCCCAGTGCGAAAGCCACGTCAGGTGCGGTCGGACCCGCCAGCAGGTCGACTTCAGTGAACGCGCGCTGGTAGTCGTTCGCAATCAGGCGACGGACGCGCTGGGCACGGCGGTAGTACGCGTCGTAGTAGCCGGCCGACAGCACATAGGTGCCTGCGAGGATGCGCCGCTTGACCTCGGTGCCGAAGCCCTCCGCGCGCGAACGGCCGTACAGATCGGCAAGGTCGGTGGGCGCATCACAGCGATGCCCGAAGCGCACTCCGTCATAACGGGCGAGGTTGCTGGATGCTTCTGCCGGCGCCAGCACGTAGTACGCGGGAATCGACAGCGGCAGGCTGGGCAGGCGCACGTCGACCAGCACTGCGCCTTCGCGCTCGAGGACCTGCAGGGCGCCACGCACGGCCTGCGCGACGGCAGGATCCACACCGGCGCCGAAATACTCGGCCACCACGCCGATGCGCAAACCGCGTACCCCGGAGCCCAGCGCGCCAACATAGTCATCCAGCGGCCGGGTACTGCAGGTGGCATCGCGCGGGTCGGCGCCGGCGATCGCGGCGAGCACGCGTGCGCAGTCGTCGGCCGTATGTGCAAGCACGCCGGCCTGGTCGAGGCTGGACGCGTACGCCACCATCCCGTAGCGCGACACCCGCCCGTACGTCGGCTTGAGCCCCACCACACCGCACAGAGCCGCCGGTTGCCGCACGGAGCCTCCGGTGTCGCTGCCGGTAGCGAACGGAACCACGCCGGCGGCCACCAGCGCGGCAGAGCCTCCGGACGAGCCTCCAGGTACCCGTTGCCGGTCCCACGGATTGCGCACCGGGCCGAAGAACGAATTCTCGTTCGACGAGCCCATCGCGAACTCATCCATGTTGGCCTTGCCGATCGACACAGCACCGGCGGCGTTCAGCCGCTCGGATACCGTCGCGTCATAGGGCGCGATGAAATCGGCCAGCATGCGTGAGCCGCAGGTGGTGCGAACACCCCGAGTACAGAACAGGTCCTTTTGCGCAAACGGCACGCCGGCGAGCGGGCCACTGCCGGGGGTCAGTCGCGCCGCAGTCGCACGGGCAGCGTCCGCAGTGGTGGTGATCAGCGCATTGAGCTCCACAAGGGCTGCCGCGCGCTCCAGACTGCGCTCGACCAGTGCGATCGCAGTGGCTGATCCCGCCGCAAGCGCGGCCAGCTGGCCGCTGACCGTGTCCAGCGCCTCGATGCGACTCACTCGATTACCTTCGGGACCAGGAAGTAGCCGCCTTCGGCCGCCGGCGACAGACCGAGCAACTGCGCACTGTGGTCCTCTTCGGTCACTGAATCGACCCGGTTTCCGGTGTCCGGCGCCTGCGGCTGGGCCAGTGGCTCGAGCCCGTTCACATCGATCTGCTGCAGTTGGTCGATCATCGCCAGCGTGCGGTCGAGGTCGGCGCCGAGCAGTTCAAGCTCGGATGCGCCAAGCGACAGGCGCGCCAAGCGCGCCAGATGCACCAGAGTCGCAGAGTCGAGAGCCATGGACGGTGGATGACGAAGAGCTGAACCGGCGAACCGATGGATCGCCAACTCTATCACCGGACATGGTTTCTCTCCTTGCCGCCTCAACACGTCGGGCGCTACATTAAGCACCCTGTTTTGCGCCCTGTACGGCGCAGCCGGCGCCCGCCGCCAGCAATCCGGACGTTATCCGGATTCCCACCCCCTCTTCTGAAGGTCTGCCGACCACCATCATGTTCAAAAGTCTGCGCGGCATGTTCTCCAACGACCTGTCGATCGATCTCGGCACGGCGAACACCCTGATCTACGCGCGCGGCCAGGGGATCGTGCTCAACGAGCCCTCGGTCGTCGCCATCCAGCAGGACCGCGGTCCCGGCGGTCCGCGCTCGGTACGTGCGGTAGGCACCGATGCCAAGCGCATGCTCGGCCGCACGCCCGGCAACATCGTCACCATCCGCCCGATGAAAGACGGCGTGATCGCGGACTTCACGATGGCCGAGGAGATGCTGCAGGCGTTCATCCGCAAAGTGCACAAGGCCAAGCTGCTGCGACCCAGTCCGCGGGTGCTGATCTGTGTGCCTTACGGCTCGACCCAGGTTGAACGACGGGCGATCAAGGAATCGGCTGAAGGTGCCGGTGCGCGCGACGTTTTTCTGATCGAAGAGCCAATGGCGGCCGCGATCGGCGCCGGTATTCCGGTCCATGAGCCGCGCGGTTCGATGGTGCTCGACATCGGTGGCGGCACCTCCGAAGTCGCGGTCATCTCGCTCAATGGCATCGTGTATGCGCAAAGCGTGCGCATCGGCGGCGATCGCTTCGATGAATCGATCATCAACTATGTGCGGCGCAACCACGGCACCCTGATCGGCGAGACGACTGCCGAGCGGATCAAGATGGAAATCGGCTGCGCCTACCCGCAAGCCGAGGTCAAGGAAATCGAGGTCAGCGGGCGCAATCTCGCCGAGGGCGTGCCGCGCATGTTCACGATCAACTCCAACGAGATCCTCGAGGCGCTGCACGAGCCGTTGGCCGGCATTGTGAGTGCGGTCAAGGCTGCACTCGAGCAGACGCCGCCGGAGCTGTGCTCGGACGTGGCCGAGCGTGGCATCGTGCTCACCGGCGGCGGTGCGCTGCTGCGCGATCTCGATCGCCTGCTCAGCGAGGAGACCGGACTGCACGTGCAGGTTGCCGACGATCCGCTGACCTGCGTGGCGCGTGGCGGCGGCCGTGCGCTGGAGCTGATCGACCTGCATGGCAGCGAGTTCTTCGCGCCCGAGTGATGTCCTGTCCGCAGCCGCTCTTGCGGCTTTGAGTGGCCCTACGTGCCCAGTCCCGGTAACGACACCAGCCCGCTGTTTGCCGAAGCCGACTCCAGCACGCTCGGGCTGGTGGGGTTCGTGCTGCTGGCGGTGGTGCTGATGGTGGCCGATCACCGCGGCCGGTTCCTCGATGCGATCCGTCGCGAGGCTGCGGTGCTGGCCGGTCCCGTGTACTGGCTCGCATCGGCACCGGCGCGCAGCGTCCGCGCGGTGCATGAGATGGTCGTCGACCGCAGTCGCCTGACCGATGACAACACGCAGTTGCGTCAGGACCTGCTGCTCGCGCAGGCGCGTCTGGCGCGCCTGACCGCAGTGGAAGACCAGAATACGCGCCTGCGCGAACTGCTCGATGCGCGCACCCGCCTCGGTCTGAAGGCACAGCTGGGCGAGCTGATCGACGTCGACCTCGAGCCGTTCCGGCATCGGGTCCTGATCGGACTTGGCGAAGGCGACGGACTCGCGCCAGGCCAAGCGGTGATGGACTCGCGCGGCGTGCTGGGCCAGGTGGTCGAGGTGCGCCGCTACGACTCGCTACTGATCCTGATCACCGACCCCGGCCACGCCACCCCTGTCCGCGTGGCCCGCACCGGACTGCGCAGTATTGCCTATGGCAGCGGCAGCCTCGACAGCCTGAGCCTGCCGCACATCCCGTTCAGCGCCGGCGTGCGGGTCGGCGACGCTCTTGTTACCTCCGGCATCGGCGGTGTGTTCCCGGCCGGCCTGCCAGTCGGCAGCATAGTTCAGGTCGAGCCGGACGATTCGGCGACGTTCGTACTGGCGATCGCGACCCCCGCTGCGGCAATGGCGCGCAGCGGCGAAGTGCTGGTGCTGCGCGACGAGAGTCTGCGCATGGTCGGTACCGATGGTGTGACATTGGACTTCGTCGGCCCACCGGAGGCGCTCGCCACCACGCCCACTGCGATCAGCGCGCAACCCGATGCGGATCACAGCCGGCCGCCCCCGCCATGAGCCTGCGTACGCGCAGCGACAGCACAGTGTTCTGGGCCACTCTGGTCCTAGGCACATTGCTCGCGGTCGTCGCATTGCCGACGCCGCTGCTGCCGTTCAAGCCGTTCTGGCTCGGTTTGCTGGTCATCTATTGGGCACTCGAGGCACCCGAGCGGATGAGCCTGCGCAATGCGTTCCTGCTTGGGCTGCTCGGCGATCTGCTGGTCGGCAACCTGATCGGCGAACAGGCACTGCGCCTGACCATCATCGCCTTCATCGTGCTGCGCCTGCGCTCGCGCATGCGTTTTTTCCCGATGTTGCAGCAGGCGCTGGTGGTGTTTGCGCTGCTGTTCAACGATCGGGTGGTGATGCTGATGGTGCGTGCTTTCCAGGGTAGCGCGCCGCCCGACTGGACGTTCTGGGTCGCACCGGTCACCGGCGTGTTGCTGTGGCCATGGCTGTTTCTGCTTCTCGACATCGCGCGTGCTCGCGTGCGGCCACGCGAGAGCTGATCGATGCCGCGGCTGGACAGCAACCGATCGCGCCGGATCAAGGAATCTGCGCAAGAGCTCGCGCTGTTTCGCCGTCGCGCGATGGTTGGCTTCGCCATCGTGATGGCGTGCCTGCTGGTGCTGAGCGGGCGCTTCGTATTGCTGCAGGTATTCCGCCACGATGAGTTCCACGGGCGCTCGGAAGACAATCGCATCAAGCCCCGCGCGCTGCCGCCCTCGCGCGGGTTGATCTACGACCGGCAGGGCCGACTGCTGGCCGAGAACGTGCCGCAGTATCGTCTGCAGATCGTTCCCGAACAGGCCGGCGACGTCGATGCCACCGTGACCGGTCTGCGTGCGGTGATGTCGATCAGCGACGATGAGTTGGAGCGCTTCGAGGAAGAGCGCAAGCTGCGCCGGTCCTTCAACTCGATTCCGCTCAAATTGCAGATGAGCGAGCTGGATGCCGCGCGCTTTGCGGTGCATAGATTCCGCTTTCCGGGCGTCGAGGTGGTGCCCTACCTGACCCGTTACTACCCGGAAGGCGCACTGCTTGCGCACCTGGTGGGCTATGTCGGGCGCATCGACACCGCCGATCGCGCTCGGCTCGAGGACAGCCGCTATGCGGGCACCAGTCACGTCGGCAAGTCCGGGATCGAACGCTACTACGAGGACCTGCTGCTCGGCCAGGTGGGATACGAACGAGTCGAGACCGATGTGCTCGGGCGAGCGCTGTCGACGCTGTCGCGGGTGCCGCCGCGGCAGGGCCGCAATCTGTACTTGAGTATCGACCTCGAGCTGCAGCGTGCCGCTGCTGCGGCGTTCGAGGGCCAGCCGGGTGCGGCGGTCGCGATCGATCCGCGCACCGGCGAGGTGCTCGCCATGGTCAGCCTGCCGACCTTCGATCCCAACCTGTTCATCAACGGCATCTCGCGCGCAGACTATGCCGCGCTGCTCGCCGCGCCATACCGTCCGCTGTTCCACCGTGCCGTGCAAGGCGGATACGAGCCAGGCTCGACGATCAAACCGTTCATCGCGCTGGCAGGTCTCGAGCTGGGCTTGCGCCGCCCCGGCGACACCGTGTTCTCCAGCGGTCAGTTCCGATTGCCCGGATTGCCGCAGGTGTGGCGCGACTGGAAAGCCGGCGGGCACGGACGCGTCGACCTTACCGAGGCGATGGCGCAGTCGGTCAATACGTATTTTTACCAGTTGGCCTTCGATCTGGGCGTCGATCGGCTGGGAGGCTATCTGTCGCAGTTCGGATTCGGCGCGCCGACCGGGATCGACCTCAGCGGTGAGATCGTCGGCGTGCTGCCATCGCGGGCATGGAAACGCGCCAACCTCGCCACCGAGTGGTATCCCGGCGAGACCGTCATTGCCGGCATCGGGCAGGGTTACTGGGTGGTGTCGCCGCTGCAGCTGGCCAGCGCGACGGCGACGCTGGCGCAAGGCGGCCTGCGGCATCCTCCGCACCTGTTGATGGCCAGCCAGGATGGGATCGATGCCGCACGCGAGATGGTCGCGCTGCCGCCGGCAACACCCACTTTCGTGCGCACGCCAGCCAATCTCGACGCGGTACGCGATTCGATGATCGCGGTCATGCACGGACCTACCGGCACCGCACGCGCCTTTGGCGCAGGCGCACCATGGCTGATCGCGGGCAAGAGCGGCACCGCGCAGCGCTACACGCGCCGCGATGGCGAGGCCTACGACGAAACGCGGGTCGCCGAGCACCTTCGACATCGTGCATTGTTCGTGGCGTACGCGCCAGCGCAAGCGCCGCAGATCGCGGTTGCGGTGGTGGTCGAGCATGGGTCGAGCGGCACGCGCGCGGCAGCGCCCGTAGCACGTCGCATCATCGATGCGTGGCTGACGAAGCCCACGCCATGAATCCGGTTGCCATCAGGGTGTACCTGCGGCGCTGGATGGCGCGGCTGCTGTCGCGGCCGACGCTCGATCTGCCGCTGCTCGCCGCACTGATCCTGCTGTGCGGGGTTGGGCTGGTGGTGCTCTACAGCGCCAGCGGCGGCAATCTCAATCTGGTCCTCAACCAGAGCGCACGACTGGCGCTGGGTTTCGCCTTGCTGCTGCTGGCATCGCGGGTTCCACCGGCGATCCTGCGCAGCTGGACGCCATGGCTGTTCGCGACATCGCTCGTCGTGCTGCTGCTGGTGCCGCTGATCGGCAGCGGACGCAGTGCGCGTTCGTGGATCGATGTCGGGCCGTTTTTCGTGCAACCGGCTGAATTACTCAAGCTGAGCCTGCCGATGATGGTGGCGTGGTTCCTGCACGACCGCGTGCTGCCGCCAGGTTGGGGCACGTTGCTCGTTTGTGCAGTGCTCATCGGCGTGCCGACCGCGTTGATTGTGGTGCAGCCAGATCTGGGCACTGGCATGGTGGTGGCCGCATCCGGCGTATTCGCGGTGTTCCTTGCCGGCCTTTCATGGCCGCGTATCGCCCTGATCGGTGGTGTTGGCACCACGGCCGCGGGCCTGATCGGCTGGCAGTTCCTGCACGAATACCAGCGCAACCGCCTGCGCATGTTCCTCGATCCGGAGTCCGATCCACTGGGCGCGGGCTGGAACATCATCCAGGCCGAGATCGCGGTCGGCTCCGGTGGCACGTTCGGCAAGGGCTTTGCCATGAGCACCCAGGCCAAGCTCGACTTCCTCCCCGAACACACCACCGACTTCATCTTCGCGGTGTTTGCCGAAGAGTTCGGCCTCATCGGCGTGGTGCTGGTGCTTGCCCTGTATGCATTCATCATCGGCCGCGGACTGTGGATCGCGTCCAACGCGCGCGACACCTGGTCGCGTCTGCTGGCCGGTGCGCTGTCGCTGACCTTTTTCGTCTACGTGATGGTCAACGGCGGCATGATCACCGGCCTGCTGCCAGTGGTGGGCGTGCCGATGCCGTTGATCTCCTACGGCGGCACATCAGCGGTGTCGCTGCTGGCCGGCTTCGGCATCCTGCAGTCGATCCATGCGCACCGGCGGCTTGCCGCCGCGTGATCGGCCCGCAGGGCATGGCCGTTTGCAGGGCAAGGTTGGCCGGCATGCCGCCCTCCACCATGAACTCGAACTCGCGCGCGTTGTCACCGTGTGGGCTGACGCCTGCGTCGGTGCCGAACGCAATCGGCACGCCCATGCGATAAGCGCGAGCAAAGGTGTCCATGATCTTGGCGCCCACCGCAATGGCCTTGGGCCGAATGATGGCGGGGTAGTAACCGTCGATCAGCGCCTTCTCGCCTACAAAACGCCCGGCGCTGAGTGTGGGCACGTACCACGTGCCTTTCTCTTTCATCAGGCGCAGGTCGCCTCGCTCATGAAGGTGCCGTGCTCGATGCTGGTCACGCCACCCTCGATGGCGCGGCGCATGCCGACATCGCCGTGTGCATGCGCGGCCACGGTGTAGCCGTAATCTTTGGCGGTATCGACGATGGCGCGGATTTCTTCCACGGTGAACTGCGGTGCATCGGGGCTGCGCGCGTAGCTGAGCACGCCGCCCGTGGCGGTGATCTTGATGGTGTCGGAGCCTTCTTTGTAGCGCTGGCGCACGGCCTGCCGCGCCGCGTCGGGGCCGTTGATGACGCCTTCGGTCGGGCCGGGCGGACCCATCAGGGTAGACAACGTGCTGTTCAGGCCATTCGTCGGGTCGGCGTGGCCGCCGGTGGTGGCAATCGACTGCCCGCGGCATAAATGCGCGGGCCGGGGATGGTGCCGGCGTTGATGGCATCGCGCAGGTGCGGGGCAATTTCACCGCCCAAGTCGCGCACCGTGGTGAATCCTGCTTCGAGCGTGCGGCGGGTGTACGGTGGCCTTCAGCGCGAAATCCACATTGTCCAGACGGAAGCCTTCGGAGTAGCTCTGCGGATTGGATTCTTGGCCCACGTGCACGTGCAGATCGATCCAGCCCGGCGAGCAGGTGTGCCCTGCAAGGTCGATCACGGTCGCGCCTTCTACCGCTACCTTGCCCGGCTGCACCGAGGTAATGCGCCCATCGGCAATGACCACGGTCTGCGGGCCCAGCAGGCTGCCTTTCGCCGCATCGAACACGTCGCCACATTGCAGCGCCGTGGTAGCCGCGTGGGCGGGAAGGGCAAGCACAATCGAGGCTGCAATCAAGCTGTGGCGCAGCGCCATGGTGAGTTCTCCGGGGTGAGCGCCGACTGTAAGCCGTTGCACCCGCCGGTTCTAGCGGGTCACCGAACAGTGAATGTGACTGGCGAGGGTAGACGCCGCGCTCAGGGCGCCGCTCCGGAAACCTGCTGTATCTCGCCCCACACTTCGCGGTTGTTGACGGTGAAGTCGCTCAGGCGGGTCTGCAGGTCGGCGGTCCGCTGGCGCAGGGCGCGGACCAGGTTCGGGTCCGAACGCAGGACCTGCGCGGCTGCATCGACCACCTCGGGCGGCAGCTCGAGCGTGCAGGGGTAACCCAGCACCGTGTCCATGCTCGTGAAGTCTCCCGGCAGGATGTAGCGGTCGCCGCAGCTCTTGGC
>JBBSDI010000090.1:0-11681 GCA_038249585.1 Lysobacterales bacterium
CGCGGCCGCGGTGAGCTGCTCGTGTTCGAGGTTATCCAGCGAGCTGCGCACGATGGCCAGCGGCGTGTGCAATTCGTGCGAGAGTTTGCTCGCGAGGGTGCGCAGGTAGTCGTTGTAGGTGCCGACTTCACCGAGCAGGCGTCCGAAGCTGCGCGACAGATCGCCCAGATCGTCGCTGGCGGCCAGATGCGGCAAGTTGGGTACCAGACGCCCATCGGGCCGCAGCGCGCGCTCGGCGGCGTTGCGCAGACGGCGGATGCGCAGGCTCAGCAATCCCGCGTAGGCGAACAGGATGAGGGCTGCCAGCAGCACCGCGATCAGGCTCATCGCCATCACCCCGAATACCGCGCGATTGGCCAGCAGCAGCAGTGCATCGGAACTTTTTTCGACCAGCAGCGCGCCGCGCTCCTCGCCGGCTGCGCCCACCGGTACTGCGGCGGCGACGATCACGCTGTTGGCGCTGCTCGATGAACGCACATTGCTGGCCGCAACGCCCGACAGCGCCTGCCACACCACCGGCGCGAGCAAACGTGGCAGTGCCGCGCCGAAGTCGCTGGCCGCGGATTCCTCCGGCGGTGCAAGCAACAGGCGGTAGACCAGCGCCTGCCAGCGTGGGGCGGCCGCATTCGCAGCACCCGGCTCGTCGACCGCCAGTGCGCCTGCGCGTCCAAGCACCCAGCCCTCGGCGGACAGCAGCCGCACGCGGCTCTGCTGCGGGGCGAGGACTGCCAATGCCTGATCGAGTCGCGGATCGGGACGCAACAGCGGCAGCACGTCCGCGCGCGCGGCAGCCAACGGAATCACGCGCTCGATACCCGCAGCGCGGTCGATCGCGGTGATGCCGAGCGCTGCGCGCCCGCTCGGCCGGGGCAGGCGCATTTCGATCCGGAAGCCGTCGTCGGTCTCCTGCCACTCGCCGTGCGGCAGCGCCTCGCCCGCGCTGGAGCTGGCGACCTGCAGCGCACCGGGCGCGGCATTCGACAGCACGAAGGTACGCAGCCCGCGGTCGTCGATCACCGACAGTTCGATACGGTCGCCGATGCGGCCGAGCGGATCGGTCGCATCGGCGCGATCGCGGGTCGGATCGGCGACATCGATCAGGGCAAACAGCGCGGTCGCATCTTCGGCCAGCACCACCCGCAGCCGCCCATCGGCGCTGCGCGCCGGGTCGGTTTGCACGAACTCGTCGCCACTGCCATCGAGCAGGGGTGCGCGCAGCATCGGATGCACGTACAAACCGGGGCCTGCCACCGGCAGCGCATCGGTGGTCGCCGCCAACGCGCGGGCGGTCGCCTGTGCGACGGCGATCTGCGCCTGCTCCTGGCCTTCGCGCAGCACCACTTCGACCTGCTGCACCAACTGCCAGCCCGCCCACGGCAGCAGCAGAGCAGCAAACAGCGACAGGATCAGCAGCGCGCGCGGACGCATCGGATGCAGGCGGCAGCTGTTGCGCTGGGCATCTCAGCGATGCGCACGCGTAGCGCGCGCGCGCCGCAGCACCCGACTCACGGCTTCCATCGATAGCCCGCGCCGTGCACGGTGTCGATCTCGTCGAAGGCCGGATCGATGGCGATGAACTTCTTGCGGATGCGCTTGATGTGCGAGGTGATGGTGGCATCGTCGACCACCACCTGCGCATCGCGCATCAGCTGGTCGCGGTTCTTCACGTGGCCCGGATGCCGGACCAGGGTGTGCACCATCCAGAATTCGGTCACGGTCAGCGGCACTTCGGTGCCGTTCCAGGTCACGCGCATGCGTTCGGCGGCCAGGCTCAGCGCGCCCTGGTTGATCATCGCCTCGTGCGCGGGCGGCCGGCGCAGCGCATCGACGCGGCGGAACAGGGTGTTGATGCGCGCAGTCAGATGCGGCAGCGAGACATCCTTGGTCAGGTAGTCGTCGGCGCCCAGGCGCAGACCGGAGATGATGTCGAAGTCGGAGTCGCGCGCGGTCAGGAAGATCAGCGGCAGGGTCGGTGCCTTGCTGCGCAGCTCGCGGCACAGCTCGAAACCGCCTTCGGGCTCGTCGCCGAGACCGATATCGATCAACACCAGATCCGGCAGGCGCAGCTCGAAGGCGCGGCTGGCCTCGGCGCGCGATGCATAGGTCCACACCTCGAAACCCAGGCGCTTGAGCGCATCGGTGTAGTTGGCGCGGATGGCGGGTTCGTCTTCGACGATGGCGATGGTGCGGGCCATGCAGCTCTCCTGAAGGATGCCGCTGAGCTTAGGGTCGCACTCCGATGACGGCAACCGCGGTGCGCGTGGACGCCCCGGATTCGCCACAAGTTGCCGCCGTGCGGGCCGCAGCGCGGCATGCTGCGGGCCGCAGGCTGCGCGCTAATGGCAACGCGCCCAAGCCGGGCGTTTCCAGGGCTCCCATCGCCATGCGCACGCTTCGCCTGCATTCGTTCCTGATCCTTGTCGCGGTTGCCGCCGGCAGCGTGTGGACGCCGCGCGCCCTGGCCGCACCAGCGGTTTCCGCACCGACCTTGCGTTGGCAACAGGCCGACGGCAGCAGCGTCGATGCAGCCGCCAGTGCGCTCGATGTCCGCTATGCGGTGTCCGGACTGGTCGCCGAGGGCGTGGTCACGCAGCGCTTCCGCAACGATTCCGCCGGCTTTCTGCAGGGCCAGTACCTGCTGCCGCTACCAAATGGCGCGGCCGTGCACACCCTGAAGCTGCGCATCGGCCAGCGCGTGATCGAGGGCGAGATCCGCGAGCGCGAGCGCGCACGGGCAGAGTATGCGGCCGCAGCGGCAGCCGGACAGCGCGCAAGCCTCATCGAGCAGCATCAGGAGAATCTGTTTCGCACCGCGGTCGCCAACGTCGCCCCCGGCGAGGAAGTCTCCGTCGAGGTCGGCTGGTGGCAGCGGGTGGAGTTCCAGGACGGCGAGTTCAGTCTGGTGTTTCCGCTGACCTTCGTGCCGCGCTACTCCTTGACCGAGGGCGGCGATGTCGAGGACGATGCCACGCCCGCAGTGCTGCCGCAGTCTGCTGCAACGGTGCTCGCGGCACCCAGCGTGGACTTGGCAATCGCGCTCGATCCGGGCATGGCACTGGCATCGATCCACAGCGACTCGCATCCGATCGACGTGCAGCAGGATGCCGGACGTTACGACATCGCACTGGTCGGCGACCGCGTGCCGGCCGATCGCGACTTCGTGCTGCGCTGGCGCCCGGAGGCTGCGAAAGCACCGCACGCGGCAGTGTTCGTCGAGCAAACGCCGGAGGCGGCCTATGCGCTGGTGATGATGGTGGCCCCGCCAGCTGCCGAGAAGCGCCTGCCGCGCGAACTGGTGCTGGTGGTCGATACCTCAGGCTCCATGCTGGGTCGCTCGCTGGCGCAGGCCAAGGCGGCAGCGCTGGCAGCCCTTGCGCGACTCACGCCGCAGGACCGCTTCAACGTGATCCGCTTCAGCACCGATACCGAGCCGCTGTTCGAGCGACCGACGGCTGCGACCGCACAGGCCGTGCAACTGGCGCGCGAGTGGGTCGCGATGCTGGAAGCCGACGGCGGCACCGAGATGCTGCCGGCGCTTCAGGCCGCACTGGTTGGCAAGCCGCCGGCAGGTTTCGTGCGCCAGGTGGTGTTCGCCACCGATGGCGCGGTCACCGACACCGAGGCGATGTTCAGCACGCTGGAATCCAGCCTCGGCGATGCGCGCCTGTTTCCGATCGGCATCGGCGATGCGCCGAACGCTGGTTTCATGCAGCAGGCCGCACGCATGGGTCGTGGTGCCGCGCTGGTGATCCGCGACGATTCTGAAGTTCAAGCCCGCATGACCCAGCTGTTCGACAAGCTCGACCGCCCGGCGTTGAGCATGATCGATCTGCGCTGGCCGAACCTCGCCGACAGCTACCCCGCCGCCATGCCCGATCTGTACGCGGGCGAGCCGCTGATCGCGGTGGCGCGGATCGATCGCGCCAGCGGCGAGGTGATCGCCAGCGGCACGCTCAGACAGGCCGGCTGGAGCCAGACGTTGAACCTTGCGCGCAAGCGCAGCGACCGCGGCATCGCGCGCCTGTGGGCGAAGTCGCGGGTCGAAGCGCTGGAAGACTCGCTGCGGCGGGGCGCGGATGCGGATGTGGTGCGCGCGCAGATCGTGGAGGTCGCCCTGCGCCATCACCTGGTGACGCGGCATACCAGCCTGGTCGCGATCGACCGTACGCCAGTGCGGCCCGCAGACGCGCCGATGGACACCCTCGTGGTTGGCAACGGCAGTCGCGAGGATGCGCTGGCCTATGCGGCCACCGCGACCAGCGCACCGCTGGCCGCGCTGATCGGCATCGCCGGCCTGCTGTTGCTGATCGGCGCGCTGCGGATGCCGCGCAGGGAGTGGGCGGATGCGCGCTGAAACCCTGCGGTTGACGCGCTGGCAGGAAAGCTGTGTACCCGGACCATCGCGCTGGCTGGTGGTCGCCGTGGTGTGGATTCTGGTTGCCGCCATCGATCATGCCAGTCGGCATGGCATCACGGAGAACGCACGATGAATACGATCGAACCGCGCGAGCTCGATACGGCACGGGGGTCGCTGGCACGCGCGCAACGGCGCGAGCGCGTGCGCGCAGCGCTCGCCCACGAGGGCTCCGATGGCAGCGATGCGCTGGGATCGCTGCGCGAAACACCATCGAGCGCACGCAGCGAGCTATGGAGTCGTCGCGTGCGCGCACTGCTCCGCGCACGCCGGTTGGCGGCGGCATTCGGCGCGGTGCTGGCCGCTTACGGACTCGGCCATGCGGGCTGGGTCGAGGCCAAGGCGCAGCTCGCGCAGGTGCTGCTCGCGCGCGCCTGGCACATCACCGAAACTACTGGAATCACGGCAAAGCCGTGGCCGTGGGCGGATACCCAACCGGTGGCGCGGATCGAGGTGCCGCGGCTCGGAATCGGCCAGATCGTGCTGGCGGGCGCCGGTGGGCGCTCATTGGCGTTCGGGCCCTCGCTGTCGGGTGCCGGTGCGGCACCGGGCGCGACCGGCAACGTGGTGATCAGCGCGCATCGCGACACCCACTTCCGTTTTCTCAAGGAGCTGTTGGTCGGCGATCGCATCTGGATCGAGACCCACGCAGGCCGGCACGCGTATGCGGTCGACGCGATCCGGGTGGTCGATGCGCGGCGCGAGAGCATCGCGACCGATCAGGACTTGCCGGTGCTGACGCTGGTGACCTGCTACCCCTTCGATGCGGTCAATCCACGCGGCCCGCTGCGCTATGTGGTACACGCCAGGCTTGTCGCAAGCAGCGTACGCGCGCCGCACTGATCGCCAAGCCGTGTTCGATCAGAACTGCGCGACGTGCGGCGAGCGCGGCGCGCAGCTGCAGCTCAGCCGATCGCCGCGCGCATCGCAGCGATGGTTGCCGGGTAGTCCTTGGCGTTGAAGATCGCCGAACCGGCAACGAAGGTATCGGCCCCCGCACGCGCGATCTGTCCGATGTTGTCGGCATTGACCCCGCCGTCGATCTCCAGCCGGATCGCGCGCCCGCTGGCGTCGATGCGCTCGCGCACCGCGCGCAGTTTATCGAGTGCTGCGGCAATGAAGCTCTGCCCGCCGAAGCCTGGGTTGACCGACATGATCAGCACCAGATCGATGTTCTCGAGCGTGTAGTCGAGCCAAGACAGCGGGGTGGCGGGATTGAACACCAGCCCGACCTGGCAGCCAAAACTGCGGATGAGCTGGATCGTGCGGTCGACATGCTCGCTGGCCTCCGGATGGAAGCTGATCAGGCTGGCGCCCGCCTTGGCGAAGTCGGGCACGATGCGGTCGACCGGCTTGACCATCAGATGCACATCGATCGGCGCGGTCACGCCGTGCTTGCGTAGCGCCTCGCACACCAGCGGACCGATGGTGAGATTGGGCACGTAATGGTTGTCCATCACGTCGAAGTGGACCCAATCCGCACCGGCTGCCAACACGGCATTCACTTCCTCGCCCAGACGCGCAAAATCGGCCGAGAGGATGGATGGAGCGATCACGGGGGATTGGCGCACGGTTTACTCCTTGCAGATTCTCAGGATGCAGGTGAGCGCTCGCGCGCGCTCGGCGCTGCGTGCTGCGCGACGGGGCGCGAGCGATTCGCGCGCGCTCACTTCAGGCCCCGGTGCTGCTTGATCTGGTCGAAGGCGCTGTTGATCTGCGCGGCGCGCGCCTGCGCGGCGGCGCGCGTATCGGCATCCGCCTCGCCAAGCCGATCGGGATGGTGCTGCGCGATCATGCGCCGATAGGCCGCGCGCACGCTGTCGTCGTCGGCATCACGCGACACGCCGAGCACCGCGTAGGGATCATCCACCGCCTGCGGTGCGCTGCCGCGACGCCGGTTGAGAATCTGCTCGAGGGTCGCGGCGTCGAATTCCAGCGCTTCGGCGGTACGTTCGATCAACCGCCGCGCCTTCGGATGCAGGGCACCATCGGCGCAGCCGATTCCGCACAGCACCTCGAGCAGCACGGCCTTGAAGTCGCCGGAGAATCCGGCAAAGGCACGCAGCGCGCGCGCCGAGGACTCCGGATCGATGCGCCCCGTGCGCCCGCGCTGGAATGCAGCGACCGCGGCCTTGCGCCGTGCGCCGCTCAGGCCCAGGCGGTCGAGCAGGCGCTCGCCTTCGGCCACCTCGGCTGGCGATACCGCACCATCGACCTTGGCCACGAAGCCTGCCAGCTCGAACAACGGCACCACGAAGGCGCCCTCGCGCTTGCCTGGCGCCGGCAGCCAGAAATCGAGCAAGCCGCTGTCCCAGACATGGCCTAGCGCGATGCCGACCGCAAGGCCGATCGGATGGCGAGTGATCGCCGCGCCGAGGATGCCACCCACGATCTTTCCGAGCCAACGCTTCATCGTCGCCCAGCTTAGCCCGAAAGTTTCTGGCGGTCGCGGGAAACGACACGGGCTGGCGTTTGCAGCCCACGCGGGATCGCTACACTATGCGGCCGAAACCTGCGGAGCCGCGTCGTGCCATCCACCTTGCAGGAGTCTGCGCTGCCCGGGCTCGAACGCGTGCACCAGGGCAAGGTGCGCGATGTATACGCCCTGCCCGGCAATCGTCTGCTGATGGTGGCCACCGACCGGCTGTCGGCATTCGATGTAGTCCTGCCCGACCCGATCCCCGGCAAGGGCGAGATGCTGACCCGGATGTCGAACTTCTGGTTCGCGCGCACCGCCGACCTGCTGCCCAACCATCTGACCGGCATCGATCCGCTGTCGGTGCTGCCGGCCGGCGTGGAGCCTGCGCTCTACGCGCGGCGCTGCGTGGTGGTGCGGCGCCTGCGTGCGCTGCCGGTGGAGGCGATCGCGCGCGGCTATCTGATCGGCTCGGGATGGAAGGACTATCAGGCCTCCGGAGCGGTCAGCGGCATCGCGCTGCCGCCAGGCCTGCGTCAGGCCGAGCAGTTGACCGAACCGCTGTTCGCGCCGTCGACCAAGGCTGTCGCCGGCGCACACGATGAAAACGTCGACTTCGACCATGTGGTGGCGACGATCGGCGCCGATCTGGCCGAGCAGGTGCGGGCCGCAACGCTGGCGGTCTACCGGCATGCGGCAGCGTACGCATTGCAGCGCGGCATCATCATCGCCGATACCAAGCTGGAATTCGGACTCGACGACGACGGCACCCTGCGCGTGATGGACGAGATGCTCACGCCCGACTCTTCGCGCTTCTGGCCGGCAGACGAGTATCGGGTTGGCGGCAGCCCACCCAGCTACGACAAGCAGTTCGTGCGCGACTGGCTGGAAACCCAGGACTGGAACAAGACCGCACCCGGTCCACGCCTGCCGCAGGCGGTGATCGAAGGCACTGCCGCACGCTACGCCGAAGCGCTCACCCGACTGACCGGCCTCGCGCTGGACTGAATCCGTATCCATCGCCGCGCGGAGCGCCCATGTCCAGTAGCGATCCCCTGCATGCCCCAGTCAGCGACCCGCGCCGCGAGATCGATCGCTGGCTCGGCAATTACAGCCAAGACCATCGGCACCCGAGCAACATCGCCCTGCACCATGTGTGCGTGCCGTTGATCGTATGGAGCGTGATGGCCGCGCTGTGGGCGATTCCGGTGCCAGCGGGTCTCGGGCAGCAGGGTCTGTGGGCGGCGCTCGCGATGGTGGGTGCTAGCGCCTGGTATCTGCGCCTGTCACGCGCACTTGGCGTCGCGATGCTCGGCGTGTTCGTGGCGTTGGCAGTGGTGACGCAATTGCTGTGGCTGGCCGTCGGCTCGCGCGCTGTGCTGTGGATCGCGATCGTGGTGTTCGTGCTCGCGTGGATCGGGCAGTTCGTCGGTCACCGCATCGAGGGCAAGCGGCCGAGTTTCTTCACTGATCTGGCCTACCTGCTGGTCGGGCCGCTGTGGATCGTGGCCAAGACAATGCGACGCGCGGGAATCGCTTACTGAGCATGCGTCGACCTGCGGTGGGTGTCATTGCGCGGCCTGCGCGATGCCGCTGAGCCACTTCGGGCTGGTGTTGCTGGTGTGCCTCGCGTGGGGCGGCAACTTCCTGGCCGCAGCCGTCGCCTTGCAGCAGATTCCGCCGCTGCTGTTCACCGCCCTGCGCCTGGGCGTGGTTCTGATCTGTCTGCTGCCATGGCTGCGACCGATTCCGCGCGACCAGATCGGACTCGTGGTTGCCGTATCGCTGCTCAACGGCGCGCTGCACTTCGGACTTAACTTCTGGGCGTTGCGGCTTGCAGGCGACATCAGCTCGACCGCCATCGCCTTGCAAAGCTACATCCCGATGACTGCGCTGCTGGCGGTATGGTTGCTCGGCGAACGCATCCCCAGACGCGTGGTTGCCGGCATCGCGATCGCCTTCTGCGGGGTGCTGGTTCTGGGCTTCGATCCACTGGTGCTGGATGCGCCGGCCGCGCTGGCGACTACCTTGCTCGCGGCATTCACGCTGGCGCTGGGCACGACCCTGATGCGGCGTATGCGGGGTGTCGGTACATTCGAGTTGCAGGCGTGGGGCGCGCTGCTCGGCATTCCGTGTCTGCTGCTGGCATCGGGGCTGTTCGAAAGTGGGCAGCAAGTGGCATTGGCCGATGCCGACTGGCGCGCATGGGCGGGCGCTGCATACTCGGGGCTGATTGCCTCGCTGGTCGGACACGGTCTGCTGTATTGGCTGGTGCAGCGGCATCCGGTGTCGCTGATCACGCCCTATCTGCTGATCGCGCCGGTGTTTGCGATCGCACTCGGGGTGCTGGTGTGGGGCGATCGTCTCGGGCCGCGGCTGATCGTCGGCGGCGCGATGGTGCTCGGCGGCGTGCTGGCGATCTCCACGCGCGCGTGGTCGCAGCGACGCGGCAGCGCGTAGGCTGCGCGCGGGTCGGCGCGCTCGAGATGCCTTGCGGGTTGGGGGTGGCACCACTGCGGTGACCGCTGCGTCTGTGCAAGCCGAGCGGTGCCTGTCGCCGGCATGCCGGCTCCCACAGCAAGACAGTGCGTCCGCGGTCGCGAACTTGCCGGCTCCCACAGGCAGATAGTGCGCTCGGTGCAAGCCTTGGCCTCCAAGCGCGGGATTGATTGACCGGCCGCGGCAGCAGTTTCTGGCTGTGGGAGCTGCCATGGCAGCGACCGCAGTCGCGGCAGCTTGCGAGTCCGCAGTCGCCGGCATGCCGGCTCCGACAAGCAGCCAAGATGCCCGCTGCATGATCGGAAACGCCGAGGCGGGCCTGAGCCCGCCTCGGCGTCCCTCACCCCCACCCCACGATTCCGCTACGCGGCAGCTTCGGCCTTCGGCGGCTGCCACGTGTCGTTTTCGGTCGGTCGCATGATCCAGCGGCACAGCGCCGGCAGGAACACGATGGCCGCGATCATGTTGACCACGAACATGAAGGTCAGCATGGTGCCCATGTCGGCCTGGAATTTCAGGTCCGAGAACATCCACATCGCGACACCGACCGCCAGCGTCAACGCGGTATAGAAGATCGCGATGCCGGTGGTCTTGAGTGCGACGAAGTACGACTCCGACAGCGTCTTTCCGGCGCGCATCGCCTCGTTCATGCGCGCGAAGATGTAGATGCCGTAGTCGACACCGATGCCGACGCCGAGGGCGACGACCGTCAGCGTATTGACCTTCATGCCGATGCCGAGCGCCACCATCAGGGTGTGTCCAAGCTCGGTCACCAGCACCAGCGGAAGCACGATGCACAGCGCGGCGCGCCAACTGCGGAACGACAGCAGGCACATCGCGAACACCGCCGCATACAGCAGGTACAGCATCACCGCCTCGACCTCGCGCACCTTGTCGTTGATGGCCGCCATCACGCCGACGTTGCCGGTGGCCAGGCGCAGGTTGGTCCGATCCGGCTTCGCTGCTTCACACGCACTGGCCCAGCCGGTCTGGAAATCGGCATCGCCATCGCCGCCTTCGAGCAGCGGCTTGCCGTCGGCGATCACGAAGCGGGCCGAAACACCGGAGGCTTCGCCGCCTTCGCGCAGCAGCTCGCCGCACACGAAGCGCTTGCCATCGACTTCGGACTCGAAGGTCTTGCGGAAGTTCGCCCTCACGCCAACCGGCAAGGCACCGGCCACATCGCGCAATGCGCCGTGACGCAACTTGAAGTTCACGTCCAGCGCGTCGTTCTCGGTGCGGAACTGGTCCACCGCTGCCACCACCCGGTCGATCGTGGTTGCCTTGTGGTCCTGGGTGAAGATCAGGATCGGTATGCCGCTGCAGTCATCGTTGAGCAGACCCGAATCGGTCTCGAAACCCTGGGTGGCTACCCGCAGCTGATCGGTGTCGCGCGGCAGCACGCGCCAACGGATGTTGCCCTCGTTCCAGCCGGCGTTGACGATCTTGGCGGCCATCGGCAGGCTGATGACCTGCTGCACGCCCTCGACATTGCCCATGTGCCAACTGAAGCGGTCGATCAGCTCCATGACCTTGTAGCTTTGCGTGCACGCCGAAGGGGCTGCCTCGGCGATCACGTTGATGATGTCCACGCTGAGCGCGAACTTGTCGGTGATCACGCCCGCATCCTGGTTGTAGCGCGCATCGGCTCGCAGTTCGGCCACGCCTTGCTGGGCATCGCCGACCATCACCTTGTCGCCCTGACGCTCGGCGAAGAACCAGGTGACGAGCCCGATCGCGATCACGATCAACGCCGGCACCGGCCGCGACAGGCGCGACAGCAACGACCAGATCTTGTCGAACTGGGTCAACTGGCGCAGGCGATACTCGCGCTTGCGGTCCATGTTGCGCAGCTTCGTGTACGACAGCAGAAGCGGCAGCAGGATCAGGTTGGTAAGCAGGGTCAGCGCGACGCCGATGGTGGCGGTGATGGCGAGCTCGAAGATGATCCGGATCGGAATGATCAGGATGGTCGCAAAACCGATACAGCCGGCGATCAGCGCCACCGCGCCGGGTATCAGCAGCAAGCGGAACGAGCGTCTGGCTGCCTCCAGCGAATCCACGCCGTGGCGGGTGCGCAGTTCGGACGGCGTACCGTCCTCCAGACCGCCGAAGAAGATCTCGCCACGGAAACGGTTGATCATCTGCTCGCCGTGGCTGACCGCGATGGCGAAGATCAGGAACGGCGTGAGCATGTTCATCGGGTCGATGCCGAAGCCCATCAGGCGCAGCGCGCCAAGCATCCAGATCACCGAGATCAGACCCGCAAACACGGTCAGGGTCGCCAGCTTGATCGAAGTCGAATACAGGAACAGCAGGATCCACGTGAACGCGATCGTCATGAAGAAGAAA
>JBBSDI010000091.1:0-11613 GCA_038249585.1 Lysobacterales bacterium
AGCGCGGCAAACAGGACGGCCAGGGTGATCGTGACAAACTTGCGCATGGTGTTGTCCTCGCAATCGACAGCGCAACCGGATCGGCGCCGCTTGAGGAGCAGTCTAGACATTTGGACTGAACACCGGCCCAACGCGGCAAATGCCGTATATCCGGCGTTTATTCGCCGAACAACTCGCCCTGCGGCGGCGCTGCATCGGGGTGCCGGAAGCGGCTGGTATCGAGTTCCAGCGTGCCGCGCGGCAGGTAGCCCAGGCGCTTGGTCGCCACGTCGAAGCGACGCTTGAGTATCTCGGCGAACACGCCCTCGCCGCGCATGCGGCTACCCAAGCGCGGGTCGTTGTCGGCGCCACCGCGCAGCTGGTTGAGCAGGCTCATCACGTGCTGCTGCCGATCCGGCAGATTGACGCCCAGCCAGTCGCGAAACAGGTCTTTGACCTCATGCGGCAGGCGCACCAACGTGTAGCTCGCGCGCACCGCGCCTGCCTCGCGTGCAACCTCGAGGATTTCTTCCATGTCCTGGTCGGTCACGCGCGGAATGACGGGAGCGACGAATACACCGACCGGCACACCGGCTGCGGCCACTCGCCGGATCGCCTCGATACGCCGATGCGGTGCGGTCGCCCGCGGCTCGAGCTTGGCCGACAACCCGTTGTCGAGCGAAGTGACCGAGACGAATACATGGACCAGGTTGTTCGCTGCCATCGGTGCGAGCAGGTCCAGATCGCGTTCAACCATCGCGCCCTTGGTCACGATGGTCAACGGATGCTGGCACTCGGCGAGCACCTCGATGAGCTGCCGAGTGATGCGATGGCGGCGCTCGATCGGCTGGTAGGGATCGGTCGCTGCACCCAGATTGATCGCGCTCGGCACATAGCCGGGACGACCGAGTTCGCGGCGCAGGAGCTCTGCGGCATTGGTCTTGGCGAACAGTTTCGTTTCGAAGTCCAGACCCGCGGACAGATTCAGGTATGCGTGGGTGGGGCGTGCATAGCAATACACGCAGCCGTGCTCGCAGCCACGATAGGGGTTGATCGACTGCTCGAATGGAATATCCGGCGAGTCGTTGCGCGAGATGATGCTCTTGGCGCGCTCGATGGTGACTTCGGTGGCGGGCTTGGAGGAATCGTTGTCCTCGCGCTCCCAGCCATCATCAAAGGCCTCTTTGCGATTCAGCTCGAAGCGACTCTCGGGATTGGCAGCGGTACCGCGGCCCTTCAGGTGTGCGATCACGCGCGCTGCGCCGACAAAGTCGCTGCCCGGTGCGCGGTGCGCCAGGCCCAGGCCAGCGGGGAATTTCGGGACGGAAGCCATCGCGCTCCAATGGTTCTATGACAGACAGTTTACGCACAAATTGTGGCGCAATCCATTGATTCTTCGTTATCCGGGTCGCCGCGATTCACCGTGCGGCGACCGCCGACCCTCCCGCGCGGACCGTTGCCTGCCCGGATCGCCGTGTCCGGATCCGCGCTCGATCCCCGTATGGGGCTCTTTCGGCTGGAGATCTGCCCATGCACAAGCGACCCTTCGCCAGTTTGCTGCTGGCTACCATCGGCACCGCCCAGGCCGCCACTTTCGAGGTCACTACTGCGCTCGATTCCGGTGCCGGCTCGCTGCGTGCAGCGATTGCCGCTGCCAACAGCACTGCTGCCCCCCCACACACCATCCGCTTCGGCAACGGGTTCCCGCTGCAAGGCACGATCATCCTGCAATCCAACCTTCCGCAGCTGTTCAACGGCCGCCTCACCATCGACGGCAATGGTCGCGACCCGACCGTATCCGGCAACGCTGTTCGCCCGATCCTGGTGGTCAACACCGGCTTGACCACGCTGGAGCTGCGCGGGCTGCGGCTGATTGCAGGTCGCAGGGATGCTGGCGGATGCGTGGCACAGAGCGAGTTCAACTCCTCACAGGGACTGCGGATCGTCGACTCGTCTTTCAGCGGCTGCGTGGCATCCGGCAGCTTTGAATTCCCACGCGGCGGTGCGATCTACTGGCTCGCACAGAGCGGCCTGGTCGACATCTCGAACACGCGGTTCGAAAACAACACCGCCGGACTGGCTACGGAGGCCGGGCAGTCGGCGGGCGGCGCGCTATACATCGACAGCAACCTTCGCGTGGTCGACAGCAACTTCGTCGGCAACGCCGTGCGGCGCTTGCCCAGTCAGGGCGGAGGGGTCGGTGGCGCAATCCTCGCCGACCCCGGCAGCGGGATCGTGGTTCTGGAGGGCAATCGCTTTCAAGCCAACACTGCAATAGAAGCGGCTTCCGACGGCGTGGTGGGGGGCAGCGGCGGTGCGGTGCATATCGATTGCCGCGACAACTGTCTGGCAAGCATCACCGGCAACTACTTTCGTGGAAATGCCGCGGCGTTTGCCGCCGCGATGTTCGTGGGTGGCCCGAGCACGGGCACGATAGCCACCGCACAGATCGCGAACAATACCTTCGTCAACAACGATGCACTGGAGATCGGCGGCGGATTGGCGGCAGCGCGCACGAACCTGAACCTCGAGCACAACACCTTCTTCAACAACAGCTCAGTGACCGGATCGCATTTACGGCTGTTCAGCAGCGTGGTCGTGGAGCGCCTGGTGCACAACGCGTTCGCACCGACGTCCAGCGGCACGGCCTGCGGGTTTTCGGTCAACGCCCCTGCGCTGACCTCGGTGCTCAATCTGTTCGGCGATGGCAGCTGCGCTGCGCTCGGCGCGAATGGCGCGGTGGCGGTGAGCGACTTCGCGGTGCTCGGCCTGGACGATGCGCAACGCGTGGGCGTGGTGCGCTTCGCGGCGAATTCGCCGGTGATCGACGCGGTAACCAACGCCAGCGCGTGCCAGGAATTCGATGCGCGCGGCACGGCGCGCCCGCTCGACGGCAACGACGACGGCATCGCGCGCTGCGATGTTGGCGCCTTCGAGCATCGCGGCGAGGTGCTGTTCCGCAACGGCTTCGAGCCTGCCAACTGAGCTCGCTGCAGTGCTGCCATCAAAGACCGCTGCGCGCGAGAGCTTCGTCGAGTGCCCGCAGTCGCGGATGTGCAGCGCCGAGCACGGCTATGATGGCGGCGCGCTCGGACTGCAGGCGCGCTGCATCGGGTGCGCCTTCGACGATCTGCGCCCAGCTGCGCAGCTCGGCCTGCTCGAACGCCGGAAGTTGCGCCACCGCCGGCAGTGCCGCGGCGCGTGCGAGCGCGGCGGCGGCGCGTGCTCGGTCGCCGCGCCGCAGTGCGGCCTCGGCCAGCCACAGCTCGCCACGCACCGCGACCCGCTGCAGCAGTGGCGGCCCGGCGGCGAGCTGGGCGGCAGCACCCTGCAGTTCATCGAGCGCTTGCGCACTGGACGGGTCGCGGCTGCGCGCATACGCGGCCACCAGGGTGGCACGCGCGAGCAGCGGATGCGCAGGGCCCAGGCGTCGCGCGTAGATCTCGCGTGCCGCGAGCGCGAGTGCGGCGGCAGTGTCTGCGTCGCCGTCGGCCAGCGCCAGCTCGGCCGCAGTCAGGCGCATCCCCGCCACGTCGGGGCTGTCGGCGCCGACATGCACCTCGGCCATCGCGCGTGCGCGTTCGACCAGTTCCCGTGCATCCGCGCGACGATCGCGCAGCAGCAGCAGCCGCGCGTGGTTGTGCAGCAGGGCGGCAGTGGCGGCGTTCTGCGCCACCACCACATCGGACAGCTCGCGCGCGGTGCGGTAGTGGATGTCGGCCGCATCGAGTCGGCCCAGCAGGCTTTCCACGTTGGCGAGGTTGCCGATTGCGGTGGCCGCGCTCGCCGAACGGTCGAAGCCGGCCGCCGCCCAGGTCGCCAGTGCGCGCTCGAGTTCGATCCGCGCCTCGTCAAGGCGATTGGCCTGCAACAGAGCCACGCCGAGGTTGCTCTCGACCGCGCCGAGCTCCATCGGTGTGCCGTCGACCGCGCGGCGCATCAGCGCCACCGCCTCGAGCTGCAGGGCCAGACCCTCGTCGACCGCGCCGCCGGCGCGCAACACGGCGCCGCGCGCAGCCGTCAGCTGAGCCTGCAGGGCGCGCGGATACTGCGGATCGGGCTGCACGCGCGCATCCGCTGCGGCGAGCAGGCGCTGCGCACCGCTGCGATCACCCTGCCGCAGCAGGGTCAGCGCCAGCTGCAGCTCGGCGCGGGCACGGTCATCATCATCGGTACTGGCATCGGCCTGGCCGAGAAATCGCTCCAGCATCGAGCGCGCTGCGATGAAGTCGCCCATCGAGAAGTACAGCTCACCCATCGCCAGCAACACTGCGCGACGCACCGCGGGATCGTCGGCATACAGCACGTCGAGTTGGGTGGCGCTGGCGTCGAGCAACTGCTTGGCGGTCGCGGCGGTGCCTTGCGCCGCGCCATCTCGGAATACCAGCATGAAGTGCTGGCGCAGCGCGTCCTGCCGCTGCGCTTCGCGGCGCGCGGCATCGCGCTCATCGCGCGCCTGCTCAGCCTGCCAGGCGATCCCGATGCTGCCACCGATCAGGCTCAGTGCCGCCACTCCTGTCAGCGCGGCGGGCAGCCAGTGACGGCGCAACCAACGCCCACTGGCATAGGCAAAACCGCCGCGTCGCGCCTGTACCGGCAGCCGCGCGGCGTATCGCGCAAGATCCTCGCGCAGCGCGCCGACCGCAGCGTAGCGCTGTTCAGGCAGCTTGCGCAGGCAGCGCAACACGATCGCATCAAGATCGCCGCGCAGGGCGCGAGCGGGATACGGCAGCTGCGGATCGTGCGCGGCCGAGGGCGGCGGCGGATCCAGCTGGCGGATGCTTGCAACCGCTGCGGCAAGACTCTCGCGCGCACGCGGAAACGGATGCACCCCGGCGAGCAGTTCGTACAGCAGCACGCCCAGACCATGCACGTCGGTGAGCGTGCTGACCGGTTCGGCGGCGAGTTGCTCGGGAGCGGCATATTCGGGCGTAAACAGCGCGAGCGTGCGCGCCGCGGTGCCGTCATCGGCGGTGAGCTTGCCAATGCCGAAATCGAGCAGCATGGCGCGCCCATCCGTGCCGACGCGCACGTTGCCGGGCTTCAGATCGCGGTGCAGCACCAGGCGCTGGTGCGCGTAGGCCACCGCGTCGGCGATCTGGCCGAACAGGACCAGTCGCCGGGCCAGGGAGGGGCGATGCAGCTGCAACCACTGGCCCAGATCGTGGCCCTCGACCCAGGTCATCGCCAGCCACGGCTGCCCGGACTCGGTGACACCGCCGTCGAGCAGGCGCGCGATGTGCGGATGATCCAGTCGCGCGAGCAGTTCGCGCTCGGTGCGCAGTCGCTCGGCAAAGGCGCCGCGCTGTGCTGCCAGCAGTTTGATCGCTGCATCCTGCGCATACCCGCCATCGACGCGGCGCGCACGGTAGACCACGGCCATGCCACCGCGCCCGGCGGCGGCCTCGATCTGCCACGCCCCGATGCGGGTGCCCGGCGGCAGATCAGTCGCGCCCTCGTCGATCGGTTCAACCCGCGCGTGCAGCGGCCGATCGAGGGTGGACTCGCATGACAGCGCGTGCAGCAGCGCGTCGAGGATTTCGGCCGCCTGCGGATCCGACGCGCGCAGCGCGGTCACGAAGGCCGCGCGCGCCGTACCTTCGCAGTCGAGCGCCCGATCGAGCAGCGCATCGATGCGCGCGGCCTGCGCGGCATCGAGTGTACGCAGCGCACTGGCAGGACTCATGCCCCGCCCATGGCAGCCGCCAGCCACGCGCGCGCCTTGTCCCAATCGCGGCGCACGGTGCGATCGGTAATGCCGAGGATCTCGGCTGTCTCCAGCTCGCTGTAGCCGCCGAAGAAGCGACAGGTTACGACCTCGGCCAGACGCGGGTTGAAGCCCGCCAGTCGGCGCAGCGCGTCGTCGACCTCGATCACCTCGCGGGCATCGAATGCCGGCAGCGCGTCGCTGTCGAGCGAGGCCCCGGGTGCCATACGGCGCCGCGCGTGATCGGTGAGGATCTGGCGCATCGCCAACGCGGCCAGCGCGAAAAAGTGCCGGCGGCCCTCGACCTCGATGCGGCTGGATTGCGCGAACTTCAGATACAGCTCGTTGACTACCGCCGTGGTGTTCAGCGTCGGCGGGCTGTCGAAGCGGCGGCGCTGGGCTGCGGCCAGCTGGCGCAGATCGGCATGCAGCGCGGGGATCACCCGCGCGAGTGCGGGCTCGAGCTCGGCGCGCAAGCGGGCAAGTTCGGCGTCCAGCGGGTCGCCGGCCGAGGGCAAGATCGAATCCATGCACCATTTTGTCATGCGCGCTGCGATGAGCCCATCAACGATCGCTCCGCGCAGCATTCAGCCCACTACCATCCACTACACCACTGCGGAGAAAGCCCATGTCGAAGCGATTGTCCTGCGCCATAGCCCTGCTGCTGGGCGCTACCGGCGCTACTGCGGGGGAAAACGTCATCCTGGTTCTCGACGCCTCCGGCTCGATGTGGGGCCGGATCGGCGGCACCACCAAGATCGAGATCGCGCGTGAGGCGGTCGCCGGACTGGTCGGCGACTGGAAGGCCGGCGACAACCTCGGCCTGGTCGCCTACGGCCACCGCCGCAAGGGCGACTGCAACGACATCGAAACCCTGATCCCGGTTGGCCCGCTGACTGCGCAGCGCTTCCTCGCCACCGTCAACGGCCTCAATCCCGAAGGCATGACGCCGCTCTCGGCGGCCGTCGTGCAGGCCGCCGATGCATTGAAGATCCACGAGCTCAAGGCGACCGTGATCCTGGTCAGCGATGGCGAGGAGACCTGCAATCTCGATCCGTGCGCGGTCGGCGCCGACCTCGAGGCCAAGGGCGTGGACTTCACCGCCCACGTGATCGGCTTCGACGTGCCCAATCCGGCACATCAGGCACAGCTGCGCTGCCTGGCCGAGAAAACCGGCGGCCGCTACCTCAACGCACGCGATGCGCGCTCGCTGACCGCCGCACTCAACACGCTGGCCGTGGTAACCACCGAGCCGGCGCTACCGCCCGCGCAAGCCACGATCAAGGGGCCGGCCAGCGCGCCGATCGGCAGCGCGATCGAGGTCGCATGGACCGGCCCTGGCGACAGCGGCGACTATGTCGGCTTCGTGCGCATCGATGCCGGCGGCAACGCCACCGACGAGGACTTCGCCCGCGTCGGCCCCGATACGCCGCCGGTGCGTCTGCTCACGCCCTCAGTGCCCGGCGCGTATCGCCTGCGCTATACGAGCACACGCCGCACGCCTTCGGTACTTGCCGAGCAGCCGATCGAAATCGTCGAGGCGACCGCGATGATCGAGGCACCGGCCAGCGCGCCGGCCACCAGCCGGGTGGCGGTGCGCGCCAGCGGACCCTTCCTCGAGCGCCACTGGATCGGCTTCGCATCCAAGGGGTCCGACATCGGTGCCTACCTCGACTACGAACGCCCCACGGGGCCGACCTCCGAGCTGATCCTCGACGCGCCAGCCGAGCCTGGCGAGTACGAGATCCGCTTCGTGCTCAACGAGAGCGAGCGTGTGCTGGCCAGACGCGCGATCACCATCACCGCTGCCAGCGCGACCATCGAGGCACCTGCCGAAGCCGGGATTGGCGACACCATCACCGTGCGCGCCACCGGCCCCAACAGCGAAAAACACTGGATCGGCTTCGCCCCCAAAGGCGGCGATATCGGCGGGTATCTCGACTACGAACGCCCCACCGGCGAGACCAGCGTGGTCACGCTGACCGCGCCGGCGACGCCCGGCGAGTACGAGGTCCGCTACGTGCTCAACGAGTCCGAGAAGATCGCCGCCAGCCGCGCGATCCGCATCGTCGATCGCCCCGCGACCGTGCAGGCCGCGGACACCGTGCGCGCGGGCGCCCCCTTGGCCGTGCGTGCGGAAGGTCCCTTCAGCGAGCGCCACTGGATCGGCTTCGCGCCGGCCGGCAGCGACATCGGCGCCTACCGCGACTATGCGCGTCCCACCGGCACGGTGAGCGCGCTGACTCTGACCGCGCCCGACGAACCGGGCGAATACGAAATCCGCTACGTGCTCAACGAATCCGAGCGGATCCTTGCACGCAAGGCGGTCCGGGTGCTGCCGGCGGAATAGTCGTCATCGGCAAGGTTGCGCGCGCGTCGAAACGCCGCGCGCATCCGGATCGGACAGGAATTTCGGGAGCCAGAAAAAAGTTGGCCCCGGCTCTTGGGGGAAGAGCCGGGGCCGGGGGTGGAAGCCGACCGGGGGAGGGGCCGACTTCCGTGGTCACACTCAGGGGGAGTGAGTGGTAACCAGGGGTCACGCTTGGGGGAGTTGCGACCCGTAAAGTTAGATGGGGTGCAGTCCGGAAAGTTCAAACTGTCGATTCGAACTTGTTTAGCTGCGATTCAACTTCAAACCAACCAATGGAACTTGAACGTCTTGCAGACATCACGCTAACGAAACACTCAGTGCGCCTCGTCCCAGTTGGCGCCATGCCCGACATCGACTTCCAGCGGCACCGCGAGTTCTGCGGCGCTGCACATTCGCGCACTGAGGCCTTGCGAGATCTCTTCCAGCGCATCGTCGCGCACTTCCAGCACCAGCTCGTCGTGTACCTGCAGAATCATCGCCGCGCGGTCGTGAAGCGGGCGTAGCCACGTGTCGACGGTGATCATCGCGCGCTTGATGATGTCGGCCGCAGTGCCCTGCATCGGCGCATTGATCGCCGCACGTTCCGCGCCCGCGCGCGCGGCCTGCGCCTTGGCGCGGATGTCGGGCAGATACAGACGACGACCGAACACGGTTTCCACAAATCCATCACGCCGCGCCTTTTCGCGCACCGAGTCCATGAAGGTGCGCACGCCGGCGAAGCGCGCGAAGTAGAGGTCCATGTACTCCTGCGCCTCGTGGCGCGGAATGTCCAGCTGGCGCGACAGCCCGTGCGCACTCATGCCGTACATCAGGCCGAAGTTGATCGCCTTGGCAGCACGGCGCTGGTTGGCGTCGACCGCATCGGGCGCCACGCCGAAGACCTCGCCGGCAGTTGCCCGATGCACGTCGATGCCCTCGCGGAACGCGCGCATCAGTCCGGGGTCGGCCGACAGGTGGGCCATGATCCGCAGTTCGATCTGCGAATAGTCCGCCGCCACGATCGACCAGCCCGGCGGCGCGATGAAGGCTGTGCGAATGCGGCGACCCTCTTCGCTGCGGATCGGAATGTTTTGCAGGTTGGGGTCGGATGACGACAATCGGCCCGTAGCCGCCACCGCCTGATGGAAGCTTGTATGCACGCGGCCGGTATGCGGGTTGATCATCTCCGGCAGCTTTTCGGTGTAGGTGCCGACCAGCTTTGCCAGCATGCGGTAGTCGACGATCAGCTTCGGCAGCGCATGTTCATCGGCCAGTTCTGCCAGCGTCTCCTCGTTGGTCGAGGGCTGACCGGTCGGCGTACGCGATTTCACCGGCAGGCCGAGCTCCTGGAACAGCACCTGCTGCAACTGCTTGGGCGAGTCGAGGCTGAAGGGATGGCCGGCAGCCGCGTGCGCCTGCTGGATCAATGCATGCATCCGCGTGCGCATCGCGTGGCTTTGCTTGCGCAACACCTCGGCATCGATCAGCACGCCACGGCTCTCAATTGCTGCCAGCACGGGCACCAGCGGCATCTCGATCCGGGTGAACACCGCAAGCAGGCTGGGCACGCTGTCGAGCTTGGGCAGCAGCGCGCGATGCAGGCGCAGGGTGATGTCGGCATCTTCTGCGGCATAATCGGCCGCGAGCTGCACATCGACCTGCTCGAAGCCGATCTGCTTGGCGCCCTTGCCCGCTACGTCCTCGTAGTGAATGGTTTTCTCGCCAAGATACTTGGCCGCGAGCGAATCCATGTCGTGGCGGGTGGCGGTGGAGTTCCACACGTACGACTCCAGCATGGTGTCGAAGGCATAACCCTGCATCACGATGCCGTAGCGGGAGAGCACGTGCATGTCGTACTTGCCGTGCTGGCCGATCTTGGCCTTGCGGGGGTCCTCCAGCAGCGGCTTGAGCGCGGCCAGAACCTCGTCGCGTTCCAGCATCGCAGGTGCGCCGGGATATACGTGCGCGACCGGCACATAGGCAGCGTGTCCGGGCTCCACCGCGAACGAGCAGCCGACGATCTCGGCGCGGTGCGGATCGATGCTGGTGGTCTCGGTATCGAAGGCGAAGGTATCGGCGCTTCGCAGGATCTGAATCCAGCGCGCGAAGTGATCGGCGTCGAGCACCAGCTCGTAGTGGCGTTCCGGTGGGATGGGAATTCCGGTGACGCGGATGTCTGGATCGGTAATGCGAGTGGATGCCGCTGCGTCGGCGCCGGATTGCGCGGTCGAGCTGGTATCCGCATCGCCCAGGTCCTTGAGCGCTTGCACGAATCCATAGCGCCGGTACAGCTCGGCCAGGGTGGCAAGATCAGGCTCGCGACGAACCAGCTCGTCGACGCCCAGCGGCAAGTCGAGGTCGGTTCGAATCGTAGCCAGCTGCTTGGATAGCGGCAGGTGCGGCACGGCGGCGCGCAGGTTCTCGCCGATCTTGCCGCCGACCTTGTCCGCGTTGGCGATCACCGACTCCAGATCACCGAACTCGGCGATCCACTTGGCGGCTGTTTTCGGTCCGCACTTGTCCACACCCGGGATGTTGTCGATCGCATCGCCCTGCAGGGCGAGAAAATCGGTGATCCGCTCCGGCGGCACGCCGAACTTGTCGATCACCGCTGCACGATCGGAGACCGTGTTGCTCATGGTGTTGACCAGCGTGATGTGCGGGTCGACCAGCTGCGCGAAGTCCTTGTCGCCGGTGGAGATCAGTACCTCGATGTCCAGCGCTGCCGCGCGCACGGCGAGCGTGCCGATCACATCGTCGGCCTCGACCTCGGGCACCCTGAGCAGTGGAATGCCGAGCGCCTCGACGATCGCGATCATCGGCTCGACCTGCGCCTTGAGATCGGGCGGCGTCGGCGGGCGATTGGCCTTGTAGTCGGGATACAGCGCATGGCGGAAGTTCTTGCCGCTGGCATCGAGCACGAAGGCCAGATGCTCGGGACGCTGCTTGAGCGTGGCGCGCAGCATGTTGACCACGCCGAACAGCGCGCCGGTGGGTTCGCCTTGTGCGTTGGACAACGGCGGCAGCGCATGGAATGCGCGAAACAGATACGACGAGCCGTCGATAAGGACCAGTTTTTCGCGCGCCATGCAGCGGCTCCGACCACGGGGCCGATAGTGTATTGCCTTGTCCCTTCGGGAGCCGCCGAGCACACAATCGGGTGTCGCTGGATCGCATGCCCGGCGCTGGCAGCCCTTCCTCCTTGTGGGAGCTGCCATGGCAGCGACGGGTGCTGCCGGGCGATCGAGACCGCCATGCGAGCGTGCGGTGCCTGTCGCCGGCATGCCGGCTCCCACAAGGTGACACCGAGCTTGCCGCAAGCCTTGCGCTGTCGAAACCTGAAGACATTGCGGTATCGAAGCATCGAATGCCGAGCCTGGCGATGGCAGCCCTTCCTCCTTGTGGGAGCTGCCATGGCAGCGACGGGTGCTGCCGGGCGATCGGGACCGCCATGCGGCCGTGCGGTGCCTGTCGCCGGCATGCCGGCTCCCACAAGGTGACACCGAGCTTGCCGCAAGCCTTGCGCTGTCGAAACCTGAAGACATTGCGGTATCGAAGCATCGAATGCCGAGCCTGG
>JBBSDI010000092.1:0-11605 GCA_038249585.1 Lysobacterales bacterium
GCTACGGCGAGTTCTCGGTGCTCAATGCCAACCCGCTGCTCGACCAGACCTTCGGGTCGGAGTGGACCGTGGACCTCGCGGCCACCTACACGATGGATCGCTGGGCCTTTACGCTGGGCGCAGACAACGTGTTCGACACCTACCCCGACGAGGTGCTGTTCGCCAACTCCACCTTCGGCCAGTTGCCGTATAGCGGCAGCGCTCCGTTCGGTTTCAACGGCGCCTACGTCTACCTCAACGCCAGATACAGCTGGTAAGCGATCGCAGCGGCAACATACGGAAGGCCCGGGAAACCGGGCCTTCTTCTTTGGCCCTGTCGAATTTCGAGTGGGTCAAGGACCAGCGGTTTAGGGCAAAAGCCATGCGAAGACCCTGCCCCGAGGCCGCACGCAGGCGTCGCGAGCCTGGTGCGGCGGCACCTTTCGTCGCCGTCGGCGCTGCCAATCCGATGACCGAGGCCCTGAGCACGGCGACAGGTGCCTGTCGCCGGCATGCCGGCTCCCACAAGTTGCACGGCTGGTGATGGCTGCACTAGTGGGAGCTGCAATGGCAGCGACAGCAATCGCGGCAAGTTTCGAAAGCGCGCCGCCGTCGACACAGGCGCGCCCACCGCGCCGCCGCGTGACGCCCAGCGCGCAAGTCCGTATCTTCGCAAGCTTGCGCTGCAATCCAGCCCGGAGCCAATGTGTCGACCCGATCCTTGAACCCCCTCGAGGCCTCGTGGCTGCTGGTCGAATCGCGCGACACCCCGATGCATGTCGGCGGCCTGATCCAGTTCGTCCTGCCCGAGGATGCGCCGGCCGACTCGCTGCGCGCGATGCTCGCGCACTTCCGCAACTGCCGCGATTTCGCGCCACCCTGGAACCAGCGCCTGCGCCGGCCGGGCCTCAAGGGCCTGATCCCGCGCTGGGAGGAAACCGACCAGATCGACCTTGAACACCACGTGCGACTGTCCGCATTGCCGCAGCCCGGTGGCGAGCGCGAACTGGGCCAACTGATCGCGCGCCTGCACAGCCAGCCGCTGGATCTGAAGCGCCCGCCGTGGGAGTGCGAGCTGATCGAAGGTCTCGAGGGCCGGCGCTTTGCGATTTACATCAAGATGCACCATTCGCTGATCGACGGCATCAGCGGCATGAAGATGCTGGTGCGCTCGATGGCATCGACCGCCGAGGCGAGCCTGAAGCTGCCGCCATTCTGGTCGAGCGGCATCCTGCCGCAGGCGCGCGTGCGTGATTCCGATGCAGCGCCGACCGTGACGCGGGTGATCGAAGGTGCGATCGGCGCGGTGCGCGGGCAGTTGGGCACCCTGCCGGATGTCGCACGCGCATTCGCTTCGATGTTCGGACTCGGGCGCGAACCGGGCGAGGCTCTGGCGCTGCCCTTCGACACGCCGATGTCGCCGATCAATGGTCGCATCCGCGGGCCGCGACGCTTCGCCACCCAGCTGTTCGAGATCGCACGCCTCAAGCGAGTGGCCGAGGCCAGTGGGGCGACGCTCAATGACGTGGTGCTGGCGATCTGCGGCGGCGCGCTGCGGCGCTTCCTCGATGAGCTCGACCAGCTGCCGCAAAAATCGCTGACCGCAGGCATTCCCGTCTCGGTGCGGCCCCGCGATGATGAAGGCTCCGGCAATGCGATCACGTTCATCATCGGCACGCTGGGCACCGATATCGCCGACCCGCGCGAGCGGCTGGCGGCGATCACCGCATCCACCCGGCGTGCGAAAGAGCACGTCGCCGCGCTGCCGCGGCAGGCGATGATGCAGTACACGGTGATGCTGATGACGCCCTACATCGTCTCGCTGCTGACCGGCGTCGGCGGCCGCACGCGACCGATGTTCAACGTCACCATCTCCAACGTGCCCGGCCCCGACAAGCCGCTGTATTTCCGCGGCGCGCGGATGGAGGCGGCCTATCCGGTGTCGCTGGTATCGCATGGGCAGGCACTCAACATCACCTGCCAAAGCTACGCGGGCAATCTCGCCTTCGGCTTTACCGGCTGCCGCGACAGCCTGCCGAGCATGCAACGCATCGCGACCTATACCGGCGAGGCGCTGGCCGAACTGGAGCAGGCGCTGCGCGAACCCGCGCCACGCAAACGGCAACCGCGCAAGCCAGCTGCGACCGCCACGACCGCAGGCGGCAAACGACCGCCACGGGCCGCCAAGCCGGCCAAGCCCGCGCCGGCCCCGCCGACCAAGCGTGCCGCGAAGCGCGGCAAGACCGCAGCACGCGACGCGACCTCGCGGCCACGCGGCAACAGCGCTCCGCGCTGAGGTCGCACAGCCTCAGCCCGCCGCGCGCGCGCCGCGCGCGGACCACGGACTGCGCTGCAACGCGGGGTCCAGGCTCAGGCGCAACACGCTGGGCAGGAAAGTCAGCGTGACCACGGTGGAACACAGCAGTCCGGCAAGCACGATGACGCCGACGCCGCGGTAAAGTTCGGTGCCTGCTCCGGGCACCAGCACCAGCGGCAACAGCCCGAACACGGTGGTCAGGGTCGCCATCAGGATCGGGCGCAGCCGGCTGCGCACGGCCTCATCGATCGCCGCCACCAGCGCCATGCCCTGATCGATGTTGCGTCGCGTGCGGTCGACGATCAGGATCGGATTGTTGACCAGCGTGCCGAGCAGGATCAGGAATCCCAGCATCGAGATCATGTCGAAGGGCTGGCTGAAGGCCTGCAGGCCGAGCGCGCCCGACAGCGCGCCGGCGGCGTTGAGCGCGAGCAGGCCGAGGATGCCGCCGGCGATGCCGGTAGGCACGGTAAGCATGATCAGCAGCGGATAGCCCCAGTGGGTGAAGATCGCGACCAACAGCAGATTGCGCAGCAAAATTGGCGCGGCGGAATCACGAACAGGGTCACGCTGCGGCGGCCATCGATCCGACGCAGCACATTGCTGTCGACGGTTTCGACGAGGTCGGCGAGCGCCGATAGCGGCAGCACGCCGCCGCTGGGCGTCAGTACCGGTTGCTGCGCGAGCTGTTGCGGTTCGCCCGCACCCGGCACGCTGCCATATATTAACGCATCGACCGGGTCATCGCCGAGCAGGCCCATCCTGACTTCTTCGCCGAGATGTACACGGTCTGGGTGATGCGCTGAAACGCGGCGTGCACTCGCCTCGACAATCGCACGCCAGTCGAAACGCTTCACCGCAACACAGCGATTGCCGACGGCGATGGCTCATCGCGGGCGCCGGGCCGCTGCGCCCCCTGCGGACGCAGCAGCCGCCGCTCGATCGCTCAGCAAGTAATGATCTTGCTGCCGTTGCTGGTGATGTTGAAGCACGGATTGACGTCGAACATGTTGTTGAGGATGCGGTTGGCCTCATCGCGGGCCCACGCCTTCATGGTGGCGCTGCTGTGCTGCGCGTCGGCCTCGACGGTGTACCACCAGAGCCAGAGCACCTGGTAACCGTCGGCTCCGCGGCCGCTTGGAGAAGCGAAACCACCGCAGCCATCCATGTACTTCTCATCGCACGAATCGCTGCCCGCAGGGCACTTGTTCGAGCCGTCGTTGCCGTTGTGGCCACACCAGTCGGCATGGCGGGCCTCATGGACCAGCGTGCCGGCGCGTTCGACCGAGTTCTCGTTGTAGAAGAACGGCAGGTACAACTCGGTGTAGTCGTCAAACCCGCCCCACGCCGTCATGGCGCGCTTGGTGCCGTTGCCGCAGCGTGCATCGAGCTCATCGAACTCGCGAATCGTGTAGTTGCCGCCCCAGCGCAGGATGTTGCCGTTGAAGTCACCGGTGTTGGTCGGCTCGTTGGGCGAGGCATAGTTGAGGATCTCGATGGCCTGGAATGTGCGCGCCAGAGGCAGGCGCCGGTTGCAGGCGTCTTCCCAGCCGAAGCCATGGTCCCAGTCGCCCTTGTCGAAATCGTAAGCGTCCCAGAAGAAGTCGATCCACGGCTGGCTGCACCAGAACCCGGTCATCACCGGAGGATCGACGGGTTGCGCGGCGCTGCACGTAGCCGCACGGCTTGGGCCTGAAAACAGGACTAGTGCGCACAGTGCGCCGATCAGGATGTGCCTGTTCATCGGATCAGCCTCCATTGGCCTTGAGTGACGGAGAGTCTTCGCGCGGATTGACCTTGAAGCGCTCGGAGCCGGGCTTGCCCAGTTGCGCGGGGCGACCCTTGTTGGGCTTGTAGTCCTTGCTGTCGATCTTCTCGGCCGCGAGCGCGACGCGGGTTTCAACCAGACGTACGCCGCCCACGTTCACGCCGAGTTCGAACAGCGCTGCTGCGGTGGTATTGGACAGGCTGCCGCCGAGCTCATGCAGTGCCTTGAGCTCGTCGATCGCCTTGAGCTGCATGAGACCATCGACTGCACGCACCTTGATGCGCGCCTCGTCGGCCACATCGACATCGCCACGCGGCTTGCCTTGCAGTTCGGCCCGGGCGATCTCGTAGAGCGCGCGACGCGCATCGGCAATGCCCAGCGCGCCCAGCAGGTAGGTCGCGCGCCAGCGCATTTCACCGGGGCGGGCGTCGACGTTCGGATCCTGGCGCTCGGCCCGCGACCAGTCGTCGTAGGCCTCGTGGACCGCGCGCACGACCGCGGGGCCCGCGGCTGCCAGCTCGCGCAGCGACCGCTCCTGGGCGCGGTCATTGTCGAACTCACCCATCAACAGCAGGTGTCGATCGACCTGCGCGCGGAGCGCGCAACGCTTGTCGCAATCAGCTGCCTGTTGCGTGGGCTCGCTCGGTGCGCGAGCCGGCTCAGGCACAAGTGTCGCGGCACACACGCTGCCGCAGAACAGCAGCATCGGGATGCCGATGGCCATGACCTTCATGGATCACCTCCTGGATAGGACCACAGTGATGCCCACAGCCGTGGGCAAGGATGCGATGGCGGTGCGTTGCGCGACCCGCTGCGCCGCGCGCAGCACCGGCGATTGGCGATGGGAGGCGCGGCGATGCTCCGAATCCCAACCCGTCGTCCATGCGCAGCTCTCAAGTACTACATGCAACTGCGGCTCACGATGACAGCCGGCATTGCAGCGGCACCTTCGCAGGCCCGGTCACGCATGGGTACGGGGGAACCAGGCGGCCGGCGTGACAACGCGGGGTGTTGGACTTGTTCGGACGCGCCCTTGGGTTAATCTCAACGCATGGGCGAGATCACCGAATGGCTGGCGCAAGCGCGCACTGGCGATCGCGCGAGTCTGGATCACGTGTTCGAAGCGTTGTATCCCGAACTGCGGCGCCTTGCGCAGACGCGGCTGGCGGGCGGAGAGCACACCCTGAGCGCGACCGCCCTGGTCCACGAATCCTATGTGAGCCTCTCCCGCAACCAGCAGCTGGACCTGCTCGATCGGCACCACTTCATGGCGTGCGCGGCGCGCGCGATGCGCGGCATACTGATCGACCATCTGCGCGCCAGTCATGCCGACAAACGCGGCGGCGGAGCTCCCACGATCACCCTGGGGGCAGCGCTCGGCGAGTTTCAGGAGACCGGATGCGACCTGCTCGCGCTCGATCAGGCACTTGGTGCACTCGATGCGATCGATCCGGCGCAGCGCGAGCTGGTGGAGCTGCATTTCTTCGCTGGCGTCGAGTTCCAGGACATCGCCGAGGGGCGCGGCGTGAACGAAAAGACCGTGCGTCGGCACTGGCAGCGTGCGCGCGCATTCCTGCTCGCACAGCTGGCCGACCCCTCCAGCGCGTGAAGCGGCCTAGGGGCTTTCGAATCCGTTGGCGAACAGCGGATCGGGCAGTGCTGCCGGCTGCGCCTCCACCGCACCGATATCGGCGCGCACCAGAGCTCCCGGCTCGAGCTGCACGTCGAACGGCCTGCCGTAAAAGTCGCGGTTGTAGGCCGGTGCCGAACAGGCGTCGATCAGCCCGGCGTCAAGCGGCGCATAGGTGCCCGCTGCGAGGACCAATGCCGTCGGCGGCAGCACCACGAAACTCGCAGTGGTGGGATCGTTGGCGACCGTGTGGCTGAAGAAATCGGCGGTCGACTGGAAGAATCCGCACCACTCGCGGGTCAGGCGCGATGGCGGCGCGAGTCCGCCGACGTTGGCCGGGGCCGGCGTCACTGTCGATGCCAGGATGCTGCCGTGCGCGCTGGCGAAGCCGTTATCGATGCCATCGCCGATGCGGAAGAAAAAGTTCAGTGGCGAGCGCATGACCAGCGTGCTCTGGTACACGCCCGCAGTGCCGCCGAAGCTGGCCTCGAACAATGCGGAGCTGTCGCTCGGCAGTGCGCTGCCGACGACCACGGTATTGGCGTCGACGATGCTCGACCACAGCCGCAGTACCGCGTCGTTGGCGGCCGAGAACAGCCGAGGGCGCCCGCGATTGTCGTCGATCAGACCGCGGTAGACGTTGAGCGCCGCACCGCTGTTGGCCGACAGGAGTTGGCCGTTGCTGGTCGCAGCACCGCTGCCATCGACGGCATTGCGGACCATCCGCACGCAGGGCGTGGGGCCGAAGAAACTGCATGCGACGGTGTCGCCCGAGGGCCGCAGGTCGACCTCGATCTCGCTGGCCGCACTCATTCCCAGTGTGCTGCCACCAGACTGGTCGGCGATGTAGATGTTCTGGATCCGGAACCGGCTCTGGCCGGGCGGGATGCTGGCGGTTCCCAAGGTGACGCTGCCCCCCAGGCACAGCCCGGCATTGCCCGCCGCGCTGTTGTTGGTAATCGCGAACATCCCGGTTTCGCCGTTCTGCGCACCGAGGGTTCGAATGCCGTCGCCTCCGGCCGGGACCAGCGCGTCCAGTGTAGCGTCGCCTGCCGCGCAACCAAGCCCGCTTGCGCCGCCCTGGTTGCCAACGATCCAGGCCGCCGCCCCGTTGCGCGGGCGCGGCTGCAGACCGCCGCCGCCCTCCAGGCTGCCGCGGCAATAAAACGCGCCGCCTTGCGGCGCGTTATTGAAGCCGATGACGCCGTCGACGAATGCGATCGTGCCATGCCGATTGCCGTCGGGACCCAGATTCGGCGCCGGGTTGCCACCGCCGCAATAGATGCCGCCACCACGCTGGCTGGCCGTGTTGTTGGCAATCTCCGCCCCCTCGTCGATGAACAGGTCGACACGCTGCACGGGTTCGCCGACGTTCACGCGACTGCCGGCCAGCGCCACGCCGCCGCCGTTGATGGCTGCATTGCCCTTGATGGAAAGACCGCGCCCGAGCAGAACCGACGCCGCACCGCGCACCACCAACCCACCGCCGGACTCGAATTGGTCCGTCGACGCGGAATCGACCGTCGCATCGCCACCAGTGAGCACGATGCGACGCAGTTGGAACGTCCCGACCCGGCCGAACAGGTACAGGTCCAGCACCGCGCGAGGAGCGCCGCCGCTGCCGTTGAACACCGCGCGATCGGCATCGAGGGTCGCATCGCCGGTCGGCGCGGGCGCGGTGCAGCTGTCGTACCCGCCTTCGAGGAGCACGCCGGTCTGCGCCACGGTCGGGACGTAGGCCATGCCGTCGGGCGTCGGATACACGCCCTTGTTGATGCGCACGGTTTGCAGGCCGGACTGTCCTTCCAGTGCGTCCAGTGCGGACTGCAGGGTGGCATGGGTGCAGCCGGCGCCACTTCCGACGCGCAGGTCGAGCGCATCAGCCGGGGCGACCATGGCCAGTGAGGCGGCAGCAAGCCAGCCGCAACACCAGGTTGATCCAACGGGTTGCATGTGAGGCTCCTGCGTTGCCGCGCTTGGGCGGTCATGGTCGGTTTCTTCAATACCGTAAACCGGTGCCGCCAACGGACAGCGCACCAGGACTGCACAGACTGGCTACGATCGTGACCCACGCCGCCGCCCGACAAACCCATGCGCGCCGAGGACATCGAATACTGGCGTTCCGCCGATGCAGCCTTCGACCGCCTGCTCGACATGCCCGTGTCGGACCGCGCGGCAGCACTGGCGGCGATGGACCTCGCGCCGGCCGTGCGAGCGCGCGTGCAACGGCTGCTGACGGCCGACGTCGGCGGCGAGGAGCTTGCGGCCGCCGTGGTCGGAGCGCACGGCCCGCTGGCGGGTCGGCGCCTCGGTCGCTGGATGATCGAGCACGAAATCGGCCGCGGCGGGATGGCAGTGGTGTATCGCGCGCACGCCGCCGATGCGCCGGATCGCACCGCCGCGCTCAAGCTGCTGACCCTCGGCGCGCTCGCCGGCGCCGGTAGACAGCGCTTCGAGCGCGAACAGGCGATTCTGGCGCGGCTGAACCATCCGCATATCGCCACCCTGCTCGACTCCGGCATCGCCGACGACGGCACCCCCTGGATCGCGATGGTGCTGGTCGATGGCGAGCGCATCGACCACTGGTGCACGGCGCGTGGGCTCGACACGCGGGCGCGCGTGCGCCTGTGCCTGAACGTGTGCGCCGCGGTCGCCCACGCGCACCGCAATCTGGTCGTGCATCGCGACCTCAAGCCATCCAACGTGCTGGTCGATGGCGAGGGTCATGTGCGGTTGCTCGACTTCGGCATCGCGCGGCTGGTCGACGACACCCAGCAGGAACGCACGGCAACCCACTGGCGCGCGTTGTCGCCGCAGTACGCCGCACCCGAGCAGTTCGCCGGCGCCGCGCAGTCGACCGCAATCGACGTGTTCGGCCTCGGCGCGCTGCTCTACGCGGTGCTCAGCGGTTGTCCGCCACGCCCGGACGGCCAATCGCAGGTGATCATCGCACCGTCGAAAGTACCGCCAGGTGCTGCGCGCGGTGCGCTGCCGCCGGCGCTACTGCGCGGCGATCTCGACGCGATCGTGCTGCAGGCGCTGGCTGAGGATCCCGCTGCGCGCTACGCCAGTGTCGAGGCGCTGGCCGCCGATCTGCAACGTTTTCTCGATGGACAGCCGATTCTCGCCCGCCGCGCGCCGCTGTCGGAGCGCGTGCGGCGCACCCTGCGCCGACACGGGTTGCCGATCACGCTGGCCACGGTGGCCGTTACCGCGCTGGTTGGCGGCGCCGCGGTTGCGCTCGACCGCGCCCGCGAAGCGCAGGCGCAGGCGCAAGCAGCCGCGGCATCGCGCACGGTCGCACTCGATTCGCTGGCCCGCGCCAATGCCTTGCGCGACTACCTGCTCGGCATTTTCGAGACCCAGGCTCCCGGGCGGCCGCGCAACGAACTGCCGAGTACCGCGCAACTGCTCGATGAAGGCGAGCGGCTGGCGCTGGATTCGGCGATCGGCGACCCGATCGCGCGCGCCGACATGCTCGATGCGATCACCCAGGTACGACTTGCGCGCGGCGATGCGCAGCGCGCCAGTCGCCTGATCGAGAGAAGTCTCCAGCTCAGCGAAGCAATGCCGACCGGTGCTGCGAGCGTCAAGGCACGCGCCCTGCTGCGACGAGCCGGCGCGCAGCGCATCGAAAGGCAGTTCGATCCGGCCATGCGGAGCCTGCGCGAGGCGCAAGCGCTGGCCGCGCAATCCGGCGCTGATGCGCTCGGCGAGGAGATCCAGCTCGAACTGGCCAATGCGCTGCTGGAGCAGCGTCGTTACGACGATGCCATTGCGGTACTGCGGCCACTCGATCGATTGGCACAGACGCACCCTGATTTCGCGCCGCGTCTGCGCGAAGGCATCCAGTCGGCGCTTGGTGTCGCGCTGGGCGGCAGCGGCCAGCATCGGGAGTCGCAGCGCTACCGCGAACTGGCGCTGGCGACCAAGCGCGAACGCTACGGCGACCGCCATTTTCTCGTGGCGGTGGCTCTGGCCAACGCTTCCGGTGGCAATCGAACCATCGGTGCCTTCGACACGGCCGAACAACAGGCGCGCGAAGCGATCGCCATCTACGACAGCGTGTTCGACGCGCCATCGGAGTATCGCGGCAGCGCGCGGCTGGCCATCGGCTGGGTCGAACTGGCGCGCGGGCGCTACGCGCGCGCCATTGCCGCATTCGACGCGGGCAATACCGAGTTCGCCCAGGCACGCGGCATCGCTGTCGCGAGCGACTATCCGTTCTTCCATTGGTCGCGCGGACTGGCACTGGCGCAGTCCGGCGAGCGCGAGGCGGCGGTCACGGCGCTGACGCGCGCAGAGAACGGCTTGTCGCGCAATCCTGCGGCCTATGCGTTGCCGGCGGCAAAGGCGTCTGCGTGGCTGGCGATCGTGCATTGCGACGCCGGCGACACTCGGGCGGCGACCGGCGCGCTCGCGCGGATGCGGCAGTGGGCCGCTGCGGCTGCCAGTGTTGCGGCCGACGACACCGCACTGTTCGGCGAGGCCGACGCACGCTGCGCCCTCGCCGCCTGCGATCTCGCTGCGGCGCAAGCGCGGCTGATGCCGATCATCGCGTCCGATCGCAAGCTCGATCGTGGCCTGGCAGCCGACGCGACACGGCGACTGCTGCTGGCCGCGCACCTCGCGCGTGCGCAGGGCGATTCCGCAGCGGCCGTGCAGTATGCGCAACAAGGCCTGCAGCAATTGCGTGATGCTGGACTGGATTCCCATCCATTGCACGCACGCGTCCGGTCCATGGCCGCAGGCGCCCGCGACACTGCACCGCACGCAGCATGCGGCCACGGCGAGTGAGCGACTGAGCTGCCTGTGGACTGCAACAAAAGCCCGCAATGCTTTACGCCCGATCGCGGGCACCCGATCTTTTGAAGATCCCATCACATGGCCCGGACCGATCGCCATGACTGAACTGCTGTTCGTGTATGGCACCCTGCGCCCGACCAGCGGACACCCGATGGCCGTGCGCTTGGCGCATGCGGCTGCGCATCGCGGTACCGGATGGTTCGAGGGCGTGCTGTTCGATCTGGGCGAGTATCCGGGCGCCGTGGCGCTGCCCGGTGGTGCTCGCGTGCATGGCGAGCTGTTCGCGCTCGCCGCGGCCGATCCGCTGTGGGCCGCGCTCGACGACTACGAAGATGTGCGCGCCGGTGTTGCCGCGTTCGCACGCGTGCTGCTCGATGTGTGGTCGCAGGCCGACCGCGTCAACGTGCGCGCGCAGGCCTATCTTTACCGCGGACAGACCGCTGGCCGCCGCAGGATCGAAGGCGGCGACTGGTGCCCGGCACGACTGCGCTGAGGCCTGCGGCTACAATGCGCAGATGCTGCACCTTGGCCCCCACCTCATCGCGCCTGCCCTGATCCTCGCCCCGATGGCCGGGGTCACCGACAAGCCGTTCCGCTTGCTGTGCAAACGGCTCGGCGCCGGGCTGGCGGTGTCGGAGATGACCAGCGCGGATCCGAAGCTGTGGGGCACCCGTAAATCGCGCCTGCGCATGGACCATGCCGGCGAGCCCGAACCGGTCAGCGTGCAGATCGCCGGCTACGACCCGCTGATGCTGGCCGAGGCCGCACGCTACAACGTGGCCCTCGGCGCGCAGATCATCGACATCAACATGGGCTGCCCGGCGAAGAAGGTGTGCAATGTGTGGTCGGGCTCGGCCTTGATGCAGGACGAGGCGCTGGTCGCGCGCATCCTGATCGCCGTGGTGCGTGCGGTCGAGGTTCCGGTGACGTTGAAGATCCGCACCGGCTGGTCGCGTGCGCAGCGCAACGGTCTGGCGATTGCCCGCATCGCGCAGGACTCGGGGATCGCAGCACTTGCGGTCCACGGGCGCACGCGCGAGGACATGTACACGGGTGCCGCCGAATACGACACCATCGCCGAGATCAAGTCGCGCCTGGCGATTCC
>JBBSDI010000093.1:0-11517 GCA_038249585.1 Lysobacterales bacterium
CGCTCCGGCAACCAGGCAAACAGGCCCGCAGCGTGCGCCATCCATGGAACCATGCTCAGCTGGAAGGCAACCAGCAGCCCGTAGGCGCGATCGCGCAGATACAGCAGGAACATGCCATTCATCAGCGCCATCGACAGCAGGCTGAGCAGCACGAAGGTGGTGATCGCCACGCCGACCCGGTCGCGCGCTGCAAACACTTGCCACGAACTGACACCGAAGATCAGCCGCGAGGGCACCTGATCGCTCACCTGCACGTAAAAGGCTCCACCGGGCAGCTCGCGCGGCAGCGCAAACGCATAGCAGCACACGCTGAACTGCGCGCTGGCAGAGGCGTCGCGCGTGCCATCGCGCAGCGTGCGCCAGTTGCCGCCCGGGGTGGGCACGTGCACCACGATCGCATCGATCGGAAGGCGGTCGATGGTGAACACCAGGTCGGTGGCGGGCGCATCAGGATCGATGCGGACCCGAAACCAGCGGCTGGTGTCGAGGCCGTCCGGCACCCAGCGGGGGGCGGAAAGAACCGTGAAACGCGCATCGTAGTTGCCGGCGAGCACGTCGGACTCGGGCGCCGCCACCGTCAGCTGTGCTACCTCGATAGGCACGTCGGCGTGCGCCGCAGCCCATGGCAGCAGCGCAAGAAGCATCGCCAACAGGGCCCCTCTGCCATGCATTCGGCGGTCCTTTGCAGCGCACTGGAGCAATCGGCTTCAGGCGAACGAGTACCCTACACGGACAGCCCGAGGCAACACAATCAGGGCCTGCCTGGATTGCCGGATGGCGCGAAAAAGCGGCGTCAAAGGTACGCCGCTCAGCCGAATCCGCTCAGACCGGGATGCCCTGCGGGATCTGATCGTCGTCCGAGGCGATGGCAGCCCGCGCTTCACGCAGCTGCGCATCCACGCCGTCGACCACCGCGCGCGCGGCCGGCAGGCAGGCCTCCGGCACCATCACCGACACCAGCCCCATGGGCGGCAGCTCACCGATCGCGCCAGTCAAATACTCGCCGGCCACGTAAGCTGGAATGCCCTGGGCTTCCAGCGCTGCCTTGAGCAGGTGCGCATCGAGTATGTTTTCGGCGTGATAGATGGTTCGCATCGGATGCTCCGACGCTAACCTATGCGCAGCCTGCGGTAAACCACGCCGTGCAAATCCGCCACGAAACGAACGATCCGTGAAGGCGACAGATCGGGCAGCATGCCAACGAATGCAACACGGCGGGGCATGCACTATGCTGCGCGGGAAGAACCATGGTCAGGACCATGCTCGACGGCGATCTTTTCGAGGTGCAGGAACCGCAGGTGGAAGTGGACGGTGAACTGACCGGCCGCATCCGCCACGCGCTGCTGGTGCTGCTGGAAGCGCGCCGTACCTTGTCCACCGTGTGCCCCAGCGAGGCCGCCCGCGCGTTGGCGAAAGAGCTCAAGTGCGAATGGCGCGACCTGATGCGCCCGGTACGTTACGTGGCCGGCCGCATGGTCGAGCAGGGCATCATCGACATCGTCCAGCACGGTCGGCGGGTCGAGATCGGCGAGGCACGAGGACCGATCCGCCTGCGCCTGCGCCAGCCGCGGATGCGCTGAAGCACCTGCTGTCGCACTGCGTGCCTGGACACGCCCCACCCTCGCACGCGCGAACGGCGGGATACACAGGGCTGGTAAACTCGGCGGCTCGCTGCTCTGAACACCCTGCGCCATGAACGACACGCCCGCCCCGATCAATCATTTCATCCGCCAGATCGTGCGCGACGACGTTGCGGCCGGCAAGCACGGCGGGCGCGTGGCAACCCGCTTCCCGCCCGAGCCCAACGGCTATCTGCACTTGGGTCATGGCAAGTCGATCTGTCTGAATTTCGGCATCGCCAGCGAGTTTGGCGGCACCTGCAACCTGCGCTTCGACGACACCAATCCGGCCAAGGAGGACATCGAGTACGTCGAGTCGATCAAGGCCGATGTGCGTTGGCTGGGCTTTGCCTGGAACGCGCAGCTGCATGCGTCCGACTACTTCGAGGTGATGTACCGCGCAGGCGAGAAGTTGATCGATCAGGGCAAGGCCTTCGTGTGCGACTTGAGCGCCGATGAAGTGCGCAGCTACCGCGGCACGCTGACCGAGGCGGGGCGCAACAGCCCGTTCCGCGAGCGCAGCGCCGCGGAGAACCTCGACCAGTTCCGCCGCATGCGCGCCGGTGAGTTCGCCGATGGCGCCAAGACCCTGCGTGCGAAGATCGACATGACCTCGGGCAACATCAACCTGCGCGATCCAGCCCTGTACCGGATCCGCAAGGTCTCGCACCAGAACACCGGCGATGCGTGGTGCATCTACCCGATGTACGACTACGCGCACTGCATCAGCGACGCGGTCGAAGGGATCACCCATTCGCTGTGCACGCTGGAGTTCGAAGACCACCGGCCGCTGTACGACTGGTGCCTCGACCAGCTCGATCTCGCCCACGACCCGCAGTTGACCGAACCGCTGCGCGCGGCCGGCCTGCACATGCCAGTGTCGCGCCCGCAGCAGATCGAGTTCGCGCGCGGCAACCTCGACTACACCGTGCTGAGCAAGCGCAAGCTCATAAGCCTGGTGCACGACGGTCTGGTCGACGGCTGGGACGATCCACGCATGCCCACCCTGTCGGGTGCGCGCCGGCGCGGCTATCCGCCAGCGGCGATCCGCAACTTCTGGGAGCGAGCCGGCATCACCAAGCAGGTCAGCGTGATCGGCTTCGACGTGCTCGAAGGCTGCGTGCGCGAGGAACTCGATGCCAGCGCCGAGCGGCGCATGGCGGTGCTCGATCCGCTGCAGCTGGTGATCGACAACCTGCCGCCCGAGCATGCCGAGCAGCTGAGCTTTCCCAACCATCCGAAGGACGACAGTCGCGGCACCCGCACGGTGGCGTTCGCGCGCGAGCTGTGGATCGAGCGCGAGGACTTCATGGAGGTGCCCTCGAAGGGCTTCCATCGGCTGGTGCCCGGCGGCGAAGTGCGCCTGCGCGGGGTCGGCATCGTGCAGTGCGTGGCGGTGCAGAAAGACGGCGACACGGTGATCGCGGTGCATTGCACCCTCGACCCGCTGACGCGCTCCGGCTTGCCCGGTGCCGATCGCAAGGTCAAGGGCACCATCCATTGGGTGAGTGCGGCCCACGCGGTCGGCGCCGAAGTACGCCTCTACGAGCGTCTGTTCAGCGTGCCCGATCCGGACGACGACAGCGACGGCAAGAGCTATCGCGACCATCTCAATCCGCAGTCCAAGCGCGTCGTGCACGGTTACGTGGAGGCATCGCTGGCGAGTGCCGCATCCGGCAGCGCCGTGCAGTTCGAGCGCCTGGGCTACTTCGTGATCGACGCGACTGACAGCCGGCCCGGCGCCCTGGTGTTCAACCGCACGGTGACGCTGCGCGATTCGTTCGCGAAGAAGCCGTAGCAGGCAACGCGCACGCGCGGCGATTCCGCACGCGCTTGCGTGCAGGCGGCTATGATCGGTCGCATCGCACGCTGAGGTATCTGCCAGTGGCAACTCTACGCAAGCTCGTGCTGGCCGTGGTTCTTGTGTTGCTGACCGCGTGCGCGCATTCGTCCGAACCGCCTGATGGAGCGGCTGCGAATACGGGAGAAGCCGCATCGACGCCGGCGCAACGACTCGCCTGCACCAGCGCTGCACAATGCGTGGTCAAGAACATCGGCAACTGCTGTGGCTACTTCCCGGCCTGTGTACATCGCGCCCAGCCAGTCGATCCGCTCGCCGTGCAGCGTCGTTGCGCCGAACTGGGGATGCAATCGATCTGCGGCTTCGCTGAAATCGCAGGCTGTGCCTGTGTCGACAGCGTCTGCAAACCAATCGAATCGCAGGAAAACATGCGCTAGGGTCCTGCCTATCGATCCCCTGGCCCTGAGCAGACCGCCCGCCATGATCTTCACCCAGATCCATCTCACCCTGCCGCCGTGGATCCACGAGGCTGTGAATCCCGGCACTGTCTGTACCGACGACGACAGCAAGGTCGCACTCGCGATCACGCTGTCGCGCCTGAACGTGGCGTACCGCACCGGCGGCCCGTTCGGCGCGGCGATCTTCGATCACAGCGGCAAGCTGGTCAGCGTCGGCGTCAACCGCGTGATGCCGCTCAACTGCTCGGTCGCCCACGCCGAAATGATGGCGTTCATGTCCGCCCAGATGCGCCTGCAGCAATTTCGCCTCGACGCCGATGACGGCCACCGCTTCACCCTGGCCACCAGCAGCCAACCCTGCTGCCAGTGCTACGGCGCCACCATCTGGAGCGGAGTGCGCGAACTGCTGATCGGCGCGCGCTCCGAAGACGTCGAAGCACTCACCGAATTCGACGAAGGCCCGTTGCCCGCCGACTGGGTCGGCGAGCTCGAGCGCCGCGGGATTGCGGTGCGCCGCGACATCCGGCGCGAGGAAGCGCGGTCGGTACTTTCCATGTACGCATCGACCAGCGGCGCACGCTATTGAGTCGTGCGGCAAAACGGATACGAAGAACGCGTCGGCCGTGAAATGCGAAGGGCGCCTTGCGGCGCCCTTCGGGAGGTGAACAACGACCGGATCAGGGGCCCGGCGGCTGCGGCTCGAAGCCGTTGCTGAATAGCACGTCCGACGTGACCGTCAGGTTGATCGGCACCAGGGTGATCGGCTCATCCGCATCCGTGCCTTCGGAAGAGACGCACACATAGGTACCGTAGCTTCCAGCGGCCAGGGTCGCGGCATTGACAGTCAAGGTAACCGTGGTGCTCGCGAGAGCGCCCAGCGTGCCACTGGTAACGTCAGCCGACAACCAAGGCGCGCCGCAGCCCACGCTGCCGGCCACCGCCAGCGTGAAGCCGCTGGCCGGACCCGGGCCTGGCGCGCCGGTGAGCGCAGGCACGCCCCACGCCGGCGTGGGGCCCGAAGGCGTGATGGTGCGCGGCGCGAGTCCGGTGACCGGCGCGCCGACCCCGGTGATGCGCCACGCCCACAGCGGATTGCCGGCAGTATTGTTGCCGACGCCCGGCATCTCCGGGAACACCGTAACCCAGTAGCGGCCGGTGGTCAGGTTCAGGGCCGGTGCGCCGTTGGTGGCGAGGTTGATCGCGATGTTGTTGCCGGTCAGCGACAGCCCCGCTGCGGTCGCGGCGACACGCAACGAATACACCGGCACCGCACCGAAGCCCTCCGGTGCACCCGCTGGTACGCCGTTGTTGTCGGCGTAAACGTGGAAGTTGATGAACGGCGAGTTCGTCGCGTTCAGGACAGTTCCACCGGGCAAAGCGAAGCCATCGGCGCGCAGGGTCGTCACTTGGGCCGTGCCGCTGACCGTGAAGTCATCGGCGATGTAGGAGCCGGTGTTAGCTGGCGTGGTCCCGGCGAACTGGGCAGAGACGAAGCCGTTGCCCAAAAACTGCGTCTGCGCGAGCAGCGGGCCCGACTGCGTCCCGGCGGCCAGCGCCCAGTTGATCGTTGGATTGCCGCTGTTGGACACCGCGAGCGTAGCGGTGCCGCTGCTGCCCGCCTGGACCGACAACGCAATCCCGGCTGTGTTGCTGACCGCGATGTCAGGCGCCGCGGCGCGGACGGCCAGCGGGAAGCGCTGCTCGACCACCGCTTTGTTGTTCGGCGTGAGCACCACCTCGCCGAAGGTGAAGGCCGTCTGGCTGAGGGTGGACGCATTGATGTTGAACGCCAAAGCCTGCGTCGCGCCGGCAGCCAGCGTGAACGTGGTCGGCGTCACGGTGCCGGCGCCCACCGGGAGGCCGTCGACGGTGGCCGTCCAGGTGATCGACGCGATGGCCGTGCTGCGCACCGTGCGATTGACCGTGCACGTGCCGACGCAGTTGCGCAACTGCAGGCTGGGCAGGTTGAGCGTCGCGGGGTTGCCGCCAGTTGCCGGATTGGCGGCTGTGAAATTCGCGCCGGTTTCGTTCATCACGAGGCCGGCCTTGGCCGCGCGCGTGAGGTCCACTCGACCGCCGCCACGATCGAAGGGGTCGCTGGGAACCGTTGCCGGGTTGGTGGCCGAGGGCTTGAACACGCCCTGCGTGCGGGCCGTGCTGACCATCGCCGACTTCACCTCGGACGGCGTCAGCGCCGGATTCAACGCACGCACCAGTGCTGCGGCGCCCGCAATATGCGGCGACGACATCGAGGTGCCGCTGAGCAACCCGGTGGCCCCGTTCAGCGCTGGGTTCAGGCTGCCCGGTGGACCCACGCGGTTCCATCGCGCTACCGAGGCGAGGACGTTGACCCCAGGACCCGTGATGTCGGGCTTGAGCAGGTCGAAATTGGCCGGGCCAATCAGGCTGAACGACGCTATCACGTCGCCCTGCCCCGGGAACGCCTGCCCCGGGAACGCGATACCCGCGGTCGCGGTCGCGGGATCGGTGGCGACATGGGTACGGATCGCGGTGCCAGCGACCGTGTCGTTGATAACCCAAGCGGGAACGCTGCCGCCAGCGGCAGCATTCAGCGGCGTGTCGGCGAGGAAGATCACGCCTGCGGCGCCTGCGACGCCTGCGGCATTGACGCGCGAGATCGTTCCGCAAACGCTGGTCGCGATTCCAAAACGCAGCAGTGCGATGCCGCTGGTACCACCGCGGCGGAAGGCGTCCACCGGATAAGGGGTGCAACCGTCTGCGTTGGTGCTGCCATCGCCGAACTGCGGGCTGATGATCACCGGCGTGCTGGCGGGGATCGGCGCAATGATGAACGGCGGCGCCGCGCCCGGCTGCAGCGGCACGTTGGTCGCCGCGACCGGCGGGCTCGCCGGCGCGGTGAGGTTGAACAGGTTGCCGAATGTGGCCCGGTCATGGGTCGAGGCCGCGACCGTCGACACCCAAGGTGCGACGTGGTTCGTGGTGCCCGGCGTCGGCGTGCCGTTGCCGGCAGATGCAGCGACGAACACACCGGCATTGTTTGCTGCGAGGAACGCCAGCGAGTTGGCGTCCGTCCACGGCGACTGGCTGCCGCTGATGGAGAAGTTGACGACATCGATGATGCCGTCGGCAACGACTTGATTGATCGACCCCAGCGTCGACACGTTGGGGCACAGGCCCTGGCCGGCGGTGTTGGTGTAGCACGCGTCGTAGATCACCAGATTCGCGCGCGGCGCGACGCCGGAGATGCTGGCGCTGACGCCTGCGATCACCGCAGTGCGGCGGTTGCCGCCCGCGGTGGAAGCAGTGTGCGAGCCGTGGCCGTTTTCGTCCTCATAGCCGGCTCCCTCGAACTGCCCGACCGGGAAAGCAGCATCGGTGAAGTCCCAGCCGCCAATCAGCTTGTCATTGCAGACGTCGCGGGTCGGGTTGTGGTTCGGGTTGGTCGGGTTGCACCAGCCAACGAAGTTGCCCGTGCCGAGCGGGTTGGCGTGGTCGTAGCCGTCGAGATCGATGTCGGTGAAGGAGGAGCTGCCAAGGTTGGCGCCGGAATCGATGATGCCGATCACGACCCCTTCGCCACGAGTCGCGACGTTGCCCGGCGAATTGCTGCCGTTCCAGAGTGTCGGCGCACCGATCAGCGCGGGGCCGGCGTCGGTGGCGAGCGCGAACTCCTTGTAGCCCTCCACCAGCGCGACCTCAGGATTGGCCGACACTGCGGCGAGTTCGGCCTCTGTCAGGGCCAGGACCATGCCGTTGAACGCGTGCTGGAAGCGGAATTGCGGGGCCAGCGGCGCAACACTGCGCCCGATCGACCCCGAGATGCTGGCCAGAAAGCGGTCCTGCTCGGAGCGCAGGAAGTCAACGTAGGCCAGAGCCGCAGGCGACTTGACATCCATGCGCCCGTTGCCCAAGCGCGGCACCGCAGCCAGACTGGCCTTGCCGCCCTCGTACATCGCCAGAGCGGGCTCGCGCAGTCCGATGATGTAGAGCTCACGGCCTTGGGCGTTCTCGAGTGCGGCCACCGATTTCGGCGCCAGCGTGACACCTTCAGCCGCGACCGCCGCTGCTGGGGCGCCGCCGGCGGCGACGATGGCCGCGGCGAGCGCGCTGATGCGCAGGCCACGCATTCCAGAAAATACGATCATTGTACTGCTTCCCCCGATGAACATTACGACCGCGCGCGGTGCGCGAAGCCAATGAAGTTGGACAGCGCAGTGTTAATACGCGCAGGCTTGCGTGAAGTCAACCGCTGTCCCGGGGCGATGGTCCGAGCCGCCCTCGATCACCGCCCCTCAGGGCCAACATCCCGCTTGGCAGGCAGGGGCAATACTCACATGTGTCGAGGCGGTGTCCATGTTTGGTGACGGAACAACCTGGTTGCTGCACTGCCGCACCGGCTTCGAGCCCGAATGCGCGGAAGAGTCCGTGTCGATGGCTGCACGCCATGGCAAGCATGCCTTCGCACGCACCGCGCGCGGCGACGCACTGGTGGAAATCGTCAGCGCCGACGGCACCGCACTTGGCCCCGCACCGCAGTGGCGAGAGCTGATCTTCGCGCGCCAGTCGCTGGCCCTGCTGGCCAGCTTCGACGCGCTCGATCCGAAGGACCGGCTCGGTCCGCCGATCGAGGCGCTCGCCGACGCCGGCATGCGCGTGGCCGACCTGTGGGTGGAGAGCCCCGACAGCGAGGCCGGCGGGGACCTGCGCGCACTGGCGCGTGCGCTGGAGGCGGCCGCCGTACCTGCGCTGCGCAAGCGCACCCTGGTCGATCCGGCCTCGCATTGGCGCGCGCACCTCGTGCTGCGTTCCGGCACCCACGCCCTGCTCGCGTATGCCGACTTGCGCCACGCATCGCCCTGGCCCATGGGCATCCCGCGCCTGAAGTTTCCGAAGGATGCGCCGAGCCGCTCCACGCTGAAACTCGACGAGGCCTTTCTGGTGCTGCTCGACGACAGCGAGCGCGCGCGCTTACTGCGCCCTGGCATGACGGCGGTCGATCTGGGTGCCGCACCCGGCGGTTGGACCTGGCAATTCGTCGCCCGCTCGATCCATGTGACGGCCATCGACAACGGGCCGATGGATGCGAAGCTGATGGACTCCGGTCTGGTCGAACATCGCCGCGAAGACGGTTTTCGCTTCCGCCCGCGCCAGCGCGTGGATTGGGTCGTGTGCGACATGGTCGAACAACCTGCGCGGGTCGCCGCGTTGATGGGCGAATGGCTGGCCGGCGGCCATGCGCGCGCGGCCGTGTTCAATCTGAAGCTGCCGATGAAAAAGCGCTGGCTGGAAGTGCGGCGCTGCCTGGATGGACTGGATGATGCGCTTGAAGGGCGCTGGTCGCTGCGTGCCAAGCAGCTGTATCACGATCGGGAAGAGATCACGGTGGCGGCGGTGCCGCGGTAGCTCGGCGATTCGGGCGCCGAATGCGTTCGACGCGACGTTCAGGCCTGCGTTGCGCGAGTGTGTTTTGGTGATTCAATTACCGCAGCCCCGGGACCGGGCTCAAGCGTCGGGCGACAGGTCTAACCGTAAACCAAACACTCATCGGTCCCCTTTCTGCCTACGACCCCGCCAACCGTCGTGAAAGGGTCAATGGGGTCAGGTCTTGCTTTGCCATATTCGAGGGTCAATGGGGTCAGGTCTTGCTTTGCCATATTCGCCCCACACCCACAGCCCTCCCCCTCAACCCCGCCGCGCAATACGACTGATCGTGGCGTAGTGAAGTCCGAAGTGCATGCCGATCTGCGCCAGCGTGTAGCCGCCACTGGCATAGGCGGCGCGGATGGCAGTATCGCGGTCCGGACTTCCCTCATCGTATTGCGCCAGGGTCCGCCACGGCTGCGCTCGGCGGGGCACCTCGCACAGCCCTGTGCGAACTGGATTGAGCACGAGGTAGCGCGCCAGCTCCGTCAGGTAGCTGTTCTTGTCGATCAGGATCGCCTTGAAGCGGCCCTGCAACAAATGGCCGACACGCCGACGCCGGCGGTTGAATCCCTGCGTGTAGGTGCCATTGATCTCGCGCATGCCGCTCGACAGCGAAGCGCGACGCGTTTCGACCAGCTGGTGGCAGTGGTTGCCCATCAAGCAGTACGCCCACAGCACCCAATCGAAACGTTCACATGCGCTCGCCACGCCATCGAGAAACGTCTGCCGATCCTGATCGTCGAGAAAGATCGGTTCGCGCGCGTTGCCGTGCGCCATCACGTGATAGCAGGCGCCGGCGAACTCGATGCGGAGTGGTCGGGATATTGCTGCAGACTGTCATCATGATGTGGGAAAACAAAACCTGACCCTTTGCCTCCCTTGACCCCTTGCCTGCCTGACCCCTTGCCCACAAAGGACTTCCAAGGAACTCTCGTAAAGAACTCTCGGGAACCCTTGACCCTTGTGGCAAAACAAGACCTGACCCCTCGGATTGACCCTGTGGCAAAACAAGACCTGACCCCTCGGATTCTGACCCCTCGGATTCTGACCCCTCGGATTCTCTCGGATTCTCGGATTTTCCTCGGATTTTTTCTGACCCCTCGGATTTTTTCTCGCACGCCAGCGCGCGGCAATTCGGCGCCTTACCCAGGCGTGCGGTGACGGCGCCAGGCGCTGCGCCGGTAGGCCCCTGATTCTGCTGCGACTGCGTCGTTGCGGTGGGCCGCGTTTCATCAAACGGCGGGTGCGCTGGCGCACAGACGCTTCGGATCATCGGCACTAAAAGGAAGCTTGGCCTGCAGCGTCGATTCGATGTGCGGTCGCCATCTCGGGTCCCGGCTGCAGCGAGTCAGTTTAAGTTGCCGCAGTATCGGCAGGAGCTTCTGCATGAAATCACTCCGCACGCTCGCATTCGCGACTGCCACACTGACTTTCAACCTTGCCGCCTGTGCGCAGACGCCGGTGGAGCAGGACGCACGCCGAACTGATGTCGCAGCCGCCTCAGCCATGCCCATGCCGATGGGTCATTCCGGTGAGCCAATGGCTCGCATGGACGAGCAGATGAGGGTCATGCAGCAGATGCACGACAAGATGAAGCAGGCGACGCCGGAACAGCGAAGCGCCATGATGGTGGAACACATGAAGGTCATGCAGGACAGCATGACCATGATGAGCGAGATGGGCCCCGGGGGCATGATGGGCAAAGGCGGCATGGGTGCGATGGACTGCATGAAAGACAAGCCCGCCATGGCCGGCGGCAAGGGTGAAATGCCTTGCGTGCAAGGCATGCAGGACAAAGACGCGATGGACGGCAAAACGGGCATGCACCACCAGATGATGGACAAGCGCATGCAGATGATGCAGTCCATGATGCAGATGATGATGGACCGCATGCCCGCAGCTGCGGGCAAGCCTTGAAGGGAAATCCGATGAACACCGCCGTCGCATCGACTGTCTCTCGCGCAGGCTCGTCTTACGGCTTGTATTGCACGCTAACCGGCTTGAGCTTTCAGGGCGCAGTAGCGCGGGTCACGGACGCACTCAAGGTCGAAGGATTCGGCGTGCTGACCGACATCGACGTGCAGGCGACGATGAAAACCAAGCTGAATATCGAGGTGCCCGCATACCGTATCCTCGGCGCCTGCAACCCACCGCTGGCACATCGTGCCCTGAGCGCTCAGCCTGACATTGGCTTGCTGTTGCCGTGCAACGTCATCGTGCGCGAGGAAGCCAA
>JBBSDI010000094.1:0-11451 GCA_038249585.1 Lysobacterales bacterium
CGCGTGCCTAGCACCGAGGCCGCACGCGCCGCCAGGGCGGCTCCCACAGGGTGTTTCCTCGATCCCCGCCATGGCGGCGAGTTTTTGGGCCGGTGTGGGAGCCGCCATGGTGGCGAGTTTTTCTTGGCAGGTGTGGGAGCCGCCATGGCGGCGACTGAGGCGATCGTGATCGTCTTGCCTTGAAATGATGCAGCAATCGCCGCCATGGCGGCTCCCACAGGGTGGTTCCTCAATCGCCGCCCTGGCGGCTCCCACCGGGTGTTTTCTCGATCGCCGCCATGGCGGCGAGTTTTTTATTGCAGGTGTGGGCGCCGCCATGGCGGCGACTGACGCGATCGTGATCGTCTTGCCTTGAACTGATGCAGCAATCGCCGCCATGGCGGCTCCCACAGGGTGTTTCCTCAATCGCCGCGGCTCCCACATTCTCATGCCTGCATCTCCGCCATGGCGGCGCCTGCATCGGGCTATAATGATCGGTCCGCATTCGCTCCATCGAGCCGCCATGAGCTGTCGCACCCGCTTTGCCCCCAGTCCGACCGGATTCCTGCACATCGGTGGTGCCCGCACGGCGTTGTACGGTTGGCTGGAGGCACGCCGGCGCAGCGGCAGCTTCATCCTGCGCATCGAAGACACCGATCGCGAGCGCACCACGCCGGAATCGGTGCAGGCCATCCTCGATGGCATGCAGTGGCTGGACCTGGTCTACGACGAGGGTCCGTTCTACCAGACCCGCCGATTCGACCGCTATCGCGAAGTCGCGCTGGAACTGGTGCGCGCGGGCAAGGCGTATTTCGCATACGAGACGCGCGAGGAGCTCGATGCGATGCGCGAGCGGCAGATGGCGCAGCACTTGAAGCCGCGCTACGACGGCTACTGGCGCACCCGCCAGGACCAGCCCGCACCCGACCGCCCGCGCGTGATCCGCTTCGCCAATCCGCACGACGGCGATGTGGCGTGGAACGACATGGTCAAGGGCCGCATCGAGATTTCCAACCACGAACTGGACGACCTGATCATCTGGCGCTCCGACGAGCAACCGACCTACAACTTCGCGGTGGTCGTCGACGATGTGGACATGCGCATCACCGACGTGATCCGCGGCGACGACCACGTCAACAACACGCCGCGGCAGATCAACATCTATGCCGCGCTCGGCGCGACCCAGCCGCTGTTTTCCCATCTGCCGATGATCCATGGCCCCGATGGCGCCAAGCTGTCCAAGCGCCACGGTGCGATCAGCGTGATGCAGTATCGCGACGATGGCTACCTGCCGCATGCCTTGCTCAACTACATCGCGCGGCTCGGCTGGTCGCACGGCGACCAGGAGCTGTTCTCGCGCGAGCAGATGATCAACCTGTTCCGTATCACCGATGTGAACCGCTCGGCCTCGCGCTTTGATTTCGACAAGCTTGCGTGGGTCAACCAGCACTATCTGAAAACCGATTCGCCGGAGTCGCTGGCGCCGCATCTGGAATGGCAGTTGCGTGCGGCAGGCATGGATCCTGCCGGCGGTCCGGCCGCGGCGGACGTGATCGTGGCGCTGCGCGACCGGGTCAAGACGCTCAAGGAGATGGCCGAGCGCGCGCGGGTCTGGTTCGAGCCGTTGACCGTGTACGACGAACAGGCGGTGAGCAAGCACTTTGTGGGTCGCGCTGGCGAGGCACTGCACGCGGTGCGCGCGCAGCTGCATGCCTTGGCCGCGGCCGAGTGGCAGCCGGCGGTGATCGATGTGGCGATCAAGGCCGCAGCGACCGCGATCGGCGAGGGCGTCGGCAAGGTGGCACAGCCGTTACGCGTCGCGATGACCGGCACGGCCGTATCGCCATCGATCGAGCACACCGTGTATCTGGCCGGGCAGGTCGAGGCCCTGCGCCGCATCGACCAGGCGCTGGCCAAACTGGCATGAACTGGCCCGCAGTGCTGGTCGAATCCGGGCACCTGCTGCCGTGGCTCGGCGCGTGGGTCGGGATCGGGTTCATCGGTGGCGTGTTCATCGGCTGGAAGCGCAATCGCTGGCTGTTGGGGCCGATCCTTGGCCTGCTGCTGGGGCCGTTGGGCTGGTTGCCGGTTGCACGCATGCGCGGCCGGCTGCGGGAATGCCCATCATGCAGTCGCACCATCGCCAGCGGTGCAACGACCTGTCGTCACTGCGGCGCGGATGTGAACAAGACCGATGCGCGCTCTACACGCGCTGCTTTCAAGACCGGCGATCGTGGCGGCGGCTGGTAGCGCGGCGCCGCACGCGTCCCTGCTAGCATCCGCGCACGCTCTGTTCTCTTCCAACCGCTCCCCTCAATGGCCAGGCAGCGACACCAGCACGACCAAGTCGACGAACCCGACCGCCTGCTGGCCGAGGTCCAAGCCGCCTGCGCCGAGCGCGGCCTGCGCCTGACCGAACTGCGCCGCCGCGTGTTCGAGCTGATCGCGCGCGAACGAAAACCGATCAAGGCCTACGATCTGCTCGATCGATTGCGCGCCGAGCGCGAGGGTGCCGCACCGCCAACGGTGTATCGCGCGCTCGATTTCCTGCTTGAGCACGGCTTCATCCACAAGCTCGAATCGGTCAACGCCTACACCAGCTGCCATCACCCGCAGACCCGCCATACCGTGCCGTTCCTGATCTGCGATGTGTGCAACGGTGCGACCGAACTGTGCGATGACCGCGTGTCGGTGCTGCTGGTCGAACAAGCGCGCGAAGCGGGCTTCCTGCCCGAAGCGCAAACCCTCGAAGTCCACGGTGTTTGCCGGCGCTGCCGCGAGGGCCGGCATGGCCATTGATCGCATGCTCGGCAATGCGTTCGGATTCGCGCTGTTGATCAGTGCCGCAACCGTCGGTGCACAGGATTTCCCGGTCGACCTGCCGACGCCACGGGGGCTGCCGACGCCCGCTCCGGCACCGGTATCGAGAACGCAACCCGAAGCGCGTCCTGTACCAGGACAGCGGCCGCTAGCGCCTGCCGCCGTTGATCGGCCAGCGCCCGACTCCGCAAGCGCGCAGGTCGATCCCGAAGAGCAGATCGCACACGACGATGCCGCCGAACAGGACGAACCCGCCGCCGACGCAGCGACCGTCGGTGCAGCGCCCAGCGATGCCGTTATCGCCGGACCACCTGCACTGGTCATGCTCGGCGAAGAGATTCCGCTCGGCAGCCGCACGCAACTGCGCTGGCGGGTCGGTGAATCGTTCGACGGCAGCGTGATCTCGACGCCGGTCATCGTGATCCACGGCGCAAAGCCCGGTCCAAGACTCTGTCTGACTGCCGCGGTCCATGGTGACGAGCTCAACGGTGTCGAGGTCGTGCGGCGCGTGCTCAACGATCTGGATCCAAAGGACCTCACGGGTGCGGTGATCGGCGTGCCGGTGGTGAATCTGCTCGGCTTCTCGCGCGGTACGCGCTACCTGCCGGACCGGCGCGACCTGAATCGCTTTTTTCCCGGCAGCAATGGCGGCAGTGCGGCCTCGCGCATCGCCTACAGCCTGTTCCGCGACCTGATCGTGCATTGCGATGCGCTGGTCGACTTCCACACCGGCTCGTTCGATCGCTCCAACCTGCCGCAGGTGCGTGGCGATCTGCGCATCGATCGGGTGCTCGCTTTCACCCGCGGCTTCGGCGCCACGCCCGTGCTGCACAGTCAGGGTTCGCGCGGCATGCTGCGGCTGGCCGCGACCGACCAGCAGATCCCCGCGGTCACCTTCGAGGTCGGAGCGCCGCTGCGACTGGAGCCGGAGAAGATCGACTTCGCGGTGCAGGCGATCAGCGCGTTGATGCATCACATGGGCATGACGCGCAACTTCCGCATGTTTGCCGAACCGCAGGCCACGTTCTACGAATCGAAGTGGGTACGTGTCGACCACGGCGGCATGCTGTTCGCCACCGTGGCGCTGGGCGATCGCGTGCGCATGGGCCAGCGGCTGGGAAAGGTCATCGACCCTTTGCTCAACGAGGAACACGAGATCGTCTCGCGTTTCCGCGGCCGGGTCATCGGTCTGGCCTTGAACCAGGTCGTGCTGCCGGGTTTTGCTGCTTTCCATATCGGCATCGAGACCAGCGAGCAGCAGGCGGTGGAAGAAGCGCAGCAGCCGTTGAGCACCGAAGATGCGATCGAACGCATGGACGGCGACGAGATGGGCCCCGCCCCGCCTGAAGCCGACGGCGAGCGCGATGAAGCCGACGCCGCAACGCCGCCCGGCGGTTGATCCGCAGCACGAGGCAAAGCCGCTGGATGGGCTTTTGGTGCATCCGGCGTGGTCATTGCGTTGCGTTTCGGTTAGCGTGGGCCACCTGTCCCGACTGCCGAGGAACATCCCATGACCCTGTGCCCCGTTGCGCTGGCAGTTGGCTGCCGCAAGTGCCCGATCTTCTCCGCCTGTCCCCTCAAAACAGTCATCGGCGACCAGCCGGGCAAGGACGAGCCGCCAGGCGGCGACGGTAAAAGCGGCGGGCGCTGAGCCTGGCGCGCCGTGCAGCGTGCAGCTGCCGATCACAGATGAACTTGCGCCAAGCGCGCGGCTGCGCGATCAAGCGCCGCCGGATGCCTTGCCCAGCTGCAGTTCGACCATCTTGACTCCCGGCAGCAGACGCAGGGCGTCCACCAGTGCGGTACTCGCGCGCACCCGCCACGCATCGCCCAGCTCCAGCTCGGTCTGCGCCTCGGCGTTGCGATAGCACAGGCGCAGCCCCGCCGGGCCCGGCGTGAACGGTTTGATCTGCGCCGACAGCTGACGCGCGAAGTCCGCACTGATGCCATTGAGCTTGACCCGCACCTGCCGCGCGAAACGCTCGCAGGCTTCGTCGAGCCCCCATGCGCGGCGCGCGCGGATCACCAGATTGCCGCTGAACTCATCGAGACTCAGCCCACCCTCGACGATCAGGATGCGGTCCTTGGTCAGCAGTGGCGCGAACTCCGACAGCACCTCGCGGAAGAAACTCACCTCGATCCGCCCGCTGGCATCCTCCAGCTGCACGAAGGCCATCTGCTCGCCGCGACGGCGCTGTTGCGCGATCAGTCCGCCGACTGCGACCAGCTGTTCGTTGCGCCGGCGCTCGCCGGGATTGGCCGCCGGACGATGGATCTCCTCCAGACGGCCGATGGGCACCGTCACCAGCTGCTCGATCACCTCGCGGTGCGCATCGGTGGGATGTCCCGACAGATAATGGCCCAGCGTTTCGCGCTCGCCGTTGAGCAGCTGGATCAGCGGCCATTCGCGCGCCTTCGGCAGATCGAGCGCGGCCGTCGACGCGTCGGTCGCGGTGCCTGCATCGAAGCCGAACAGCGACGACTGACCGGCCTCGCGTTCGCGCAGGCGCTGGTCGGCGGCCTTCATCACCTCGGGCAGTTGCAGCATGAGGCTGGCGCGATTGTCGGCCAGTCCGTCCATCGCGCCGGACAGGATCAGCGCTTCCAGCACGCGCTTGTTGAGCTTGGTCGGATCCACCCGCTGGCACAGGTCGAGCAGACTGCTGAAGCGCCCGGTGGCTTCGCGCTCGCGCACGATCGCCTCGACCGCACCATGCCCCACGCCCTTGATCGCGCCCAGTCCATAGCGAATGGTGCGCACGTCGAGGGCGGCGAACATCCACGTGCCGAGGTTCACATCCGGTCGCTGCACGTCGATCTTGAGCGCGCGCGCGTCGTCGAGGAAGTTCACCACCTTGTCGGTGTTGTCCATGTCCGAGGACAGCACCGCGGCCATGAACGGTGCCGGGTAGTGCGCCTTGAGCCATGCGGTCTGATACGTTACCAGCGCATACGCGGCCGAATGCGACTTGTTGAAGCCGTACTCGGCGAACTTCTCCATCAAGTCGAAGATCGAACTGGCCAGTGCGCCGGGCACGCCGCGGTCGGCCGCGCCGCTTTCGAACTTGACCCGCTCGTTGGCCATTTCGGCCGCGTTCTTCTTGCCCATCGCGCGACGCAGCAGATCGGCGCCGCCCAGCGAATAGCCGGCCAGCACCTGCGCGATCTGCATCACCTGTTCCTGGTAGACGATCACGCCATAGGTGGGCTTGAGGATCGGCTCGAGCAACGGATGCGCATAGCTGACCGCACGCCGGCCGTGCTTGCGCTCGACGAACTCATCGACCATGCCCGACTGCAGCGGACCGGGTCGATACAGTGCACCCAGCGCGATGATCTCGTCGAACACGCCGGGCTTTAACTTGCGCGCGAGCTCCTTCATGCCGCGCGATTCGAGCTGGAACACCGCCGTGGTCTCGCCGCTGGCCAGCAGGCGATAGGTCTTGCTGTCGTCGGTCGGCAGGCGCGCGATATCCAGCGGGGCATCGCCCGCGACCCCGCGCAGCGCGTTGATCGCCTTCACCGCCCAATCGATGATGGTCAGCGTGCGCAAGCCCAGGAAGTCGAACTTCACCAGGCCCACGGCCTCGACATCGTCCTTGTCGAACTGGGTGATCACGCCGTCGGAGCGCGCGTCGCCGTACAGCGGGGCGAAGTCGGTCAACGCCGAGGGCGCGATCACCACGCCACCGGCGTGCTTGCCGGCGTTGCGGGTCAGATCCTCGAGCTTGCGCGCCAGATCGACGAGCTGGCGCACCTCGTCTTCCGATTCGTAGGCGGCCTTGAACTCGGCCGATATCCGCTCGGGTTCCTTGCGCGACTTCTCCGACACCCCCAGCGCGTCGTCGAGGCTGATGTCCAGTGGACGCAGCGGAATGGTCTTGGCGATACGATCGACATGGCCATAGCCCATGCCGAGCACGCGGCCGGTATCGCGCAGCACGGCCTTGGCGGCCATGGTGCCGTAGGTGATGATCTGGCTGACCTTTTCGCGGCCGTAGCGGCGGCCGACGTAGTCGATCACCTCGTCGCGGCGGTCCATGCAGAAGTCGATGTCGAAGTCCGGCAGCGACACGCGTTCGGGATTGAGGAAGCGCTCGAACAGCAGCCCGTAGCGCAGCGGATCGAGGTCGGTGATGGCCAGCGCATAGGCCACCAGCGAACCCGCGCCCGAGCCGCGCCCGGGTCCTACCGGAATGCCGTGTTCCTTGGCCCAGCCGATGAAGTCGGCCACGATCAGGAAGTAGCCGGGGAAGCCCATCGTGATGATGACCTGCAGTTCCAGCTCCAGCCGCGCCTCGTAGTCGCTGCGTGCATGGCCCGCGGCCGGGCCCGGCGTATCGAGCCGCAGCACGAGGCCTTCGCGCGCGCGCCGACGCAGGTAGTCCGGTTCGCTCTCGTTCGGATCGGGCACCGGAAACGCCGGCAGGAAGTACTTGCCGAACGACATCTCGAGGTTGCAACGCTTGGCCAGCTCCGTGGCGTTCTCGAGCGCCTCCGGCAGATCGGCAAACAGGGTGGCCATCTGCTGCGGTGACTTCAGGTACTGCTGCTCGCTGAAGCTGCGCGGCCGGCGCGGATCGTTCAGCACGTGACCGCCGTGGATGCACACGCGCGCCTCATGCGCCTCGAAGTCATCACGGGCGAGGAATCGCACATCGTTGGTGGCCACCGCCGGGCAGTCGGCGCTGGCACCCAGATCCAGCGCGGCGGCCAGCCACGCGTCCTCGCCACCGCGTCCGGTACGCAGCAGTTCCAGATACACCCGATCTCCGAACTGCCGCTGCCAGCGTTTGAGCCCCGCAAGTGCCGCCTCGTCGTGGCCGTTGCGCACGCACACGGCAAGATCCGACCGCGGGCCGAGCAGTACGATCAAGCCGCTGCCGGTCGAGTCCAGCCAGTCGCGCTGCACGATCACCCGATCCGGATCGCTGCGCTCACGGTAGCCGCGCGACAGCAGCACCGACAGATTGCGATAGCCGGCCCGGTCGGCGCACAGCACGGTCGCGCGGAATGCTTCGGTCTGCGGATCGGCGATCCACAGGTCGGCGCCGGCGATGGGCTTGAGTCCCGCACTCTCGGCGGCCTTGTAGAACTTTACCAGCGCGAACAGGTTCGCCTCGTCGGTAAGTGCGACCGCCGGCATGCCGGCAGCCGCCGCCGCCTTGACCAGCTCCGCAATGCGGATGGTCGAGTCGATCAGCGAATACTCGCTGTGCAGGTGCAGATGGACGAAGGCGCTGGGCATGCCGCTGGGCGTGGGTCAAGCCCGAAACCTTAGACCGGCAGGGGGGTGGGGGCAAGGGTTGAGATGCGAGCGGCACAAAAATGCTGCCGCGCGTTGGCAGCCCCAACCCACCCGACTGTCGCTGCCGCCCTGCACGGTGCTCAAATGACCGTATGTTCCTCGGTCAACAGGAACCGCGTCTGCGCCATGTCCGCGAAGCGGCCCTCATCGGGCTGCACGGTGGCCAGATAGTCGGGGTCGCTGAACAAGCGCGCACGATCCGCATCGCTGTCGAACCACCGCTCGGCGCTGCCGTCGAATGCCGGCTCGCCTTCCGCGTAGCCGGCCGGAATCGTCAGGCATGCACGTAGCCGCGGATGTAGCGCGCCGTCGCCGGGCGGGCGAGAACCAGCGGGGCGTGCCGGTGGCGCCAGTGCTGCTGGAATGCCTCGACGCTGAGGTCTGCCCGGCGTTTGACTGCAACGATCGGTTTGACCATCGGATACTCCTTGCGTGACGTGCGCGACGCAGACGACCGCAAGGCTACTGAAGCGCTCTGCGCGGATCATGACCGGCGTCGATCCGCAGCCGGTCCCCGGCGCATCCGTGCGATTGCCGCCATGGCGGCACCGGACTTGCAGGACGGGTGCTGCGCTTGAACCAAGCCACCAGTTGTTGCCAGCAGACGCGAATACACCATGAGAATCCTGCCCAGCCTTTGCATGAGCGCCTGCCTGCTGCTTGCCGGCTGCGCTGCACCCCTGTCCGACGCGCAGGTGGTCGACACCGCGGCCCGCGGCCTGAGCGAACGCTGTCAGGCGTCCCGCGCGGGACTGGCGAGCATGCCGCAGGCGCAGTTCGACCGCTTCTGCGCCTGCACGGTGGAAAAGTCGCTGGAGGTCCTCGGCCCCGAGGGTCGGCGCAAGTTCGCCAATGCCCAGCCGTGGTCGGATAGCGACAGCCGCAACGTCAAGCAGGCGGGCGTGGAGTGCATGAAGGCGTTCATGCGGCCCTGATCCCGGCTGCGCCTGCCGCATGTCGTTTGCGCGGTCGTATTGCGTTCGTGAGTGGAAGACCCCCACCACGAGCGTGTCATGCCTGCTCTGCCATCCCCCGTTTCGCGCCGTACCGGCGCGCTGGCAGCCCTGATCGCCGGATATCTTCTCAGCGCGCCCGTACTCGCGATTCCACCGCCACCGGTGTTCAGCTTCCAGATCAACACACAGCCGAACAACTACGTGATTCAGGGCGTCAACCAGCCCGCGTCCGCGCACTATTTCCACCCGTTCCGGTTGCTTGGTGCCGCGTTTGCGCTCGATAACCAGAACCCTCCGGCATTCGGCGTGTCACCGGGTTACCACACCGGCTACATCAACACCGGCTTCATGTCGCCCCTTTTCAGCGGTGAGCGGCTGGTGCAGTTCTACGACTGCGAGATCGAGAACAACCCCGACGACTTCGGCTGCGACAACGGCTTCGCGACGCTTGACCGTATCCTGATGCCGGTGATCGAATACGCGAACAAAAGCTCCGCGTGTATCCGTGCCGTGCTCGGCCACGAGCTGTTCCACCACGTCCAGTTCGCCTATGCCGACGCCGGGGGCGCCAGCGGCTGCAGCGCGTTCGGTGCAACCCCATGCGAAGGTCACGCACGCGCGATGCAGGACAAGATCTACCTCGATCTCGACCTGAGCCCTGAAGCCGAATGCACCGGCCCCTATCTGGGCCAGGTCAACGGCTATCTGTCCGACACCAACCAGCGCCTGTGGTCGTCGAAGTACGACTCGGCCCTGTGGTGGACATATCTCATGGAGCAATACGGCACGGTCACCGCAGAGCCACAGCGCGGCACCGATTTTCTGGCCCGCTGGTACATCGAAGCGGTGGAGAGCGTCGCCAACCCCAACGCTTTCCTGACCACCAACGCGGTGATCCAGCAGGCCAAAGCGGACGATTCGGTGGTCAACGCGTTCCAGGACTTCACCATCGCCAACATCGTCAAGGATCTCGATCTGGCCACCGTCTCGCCTGCGTTCCGCAACCGCTATTCCTATCGCGACGAGGACCCCGTGCCCGGCTACACGAACTCGCAGGTCTATGACGAGGTGTTCGCCAACGCGCTGGTGGTTCCCAATGGCGGCTTTCGCGAGGCCGGTTTCGGCGCACTGCAGTACGGCGCGCTGTACACGCGCTGGAACGTCAACAACTGCCCAACGGGCGCCATATTGCGCTACGAAGGTGTGCCGGGTCTTGCGTTCTTGCCCGGCGGTTCTGGCATCCTCGCCGACAACACCACCATGTTTTCGCTGATTGCCGTGAGCGGCAGCAACCCGGGCCGTCCCTCGCTGCTGTACAAGAATCGCTCCGAGGGCTGGACCATCGATATTCCGCAGCCGCTCAACCGCTACCAGCAGATCATCAGCGTGGTATCCGGCCGCTTCGGCGACGTGCGGGGGACCCACCGCATTACTTGCGACACCGTCGCACGACGCGCCGATTTGCCGTTCGCATCGCCAACCAACCCGGTGACGCCGGGTCCCGATGATGGTCCGTGGTCGTTCGATATTGCGTTGGGGGTTTCGCCAGTCACGGCGGCCGCAGGCGGTGTCAATGTCTTATTGGCCGACGGCAGCGTGCGGTTCCTGATCGACGACATCGAACTTGACGTGAGCGCGCCAGTGGCCACGGGTCGGCGGACGTACGACCCTGTCTTCATTGCCAAGCGAATCGACCGGACGACGCCGCTGCCCGACGGCGATTACGACCTGACGGTCCAGGTAGGCAGTCTGGAAACCGTGATTCCCAACGGCATCCGTCTCGGCCCGGTGCGTGCGCAGGTGCTGCTGGCAATCGACACCTCGACCTCGATGCAGTTTCCGACCCTCGCGCCGCGCCTGGCGGCGGTGCAGCGTGCGGCGCGCAATCTGCTCTACGCGTTGCCCGACGGCACCCGTTTCGGATTGATCGACTTCGCCGGCAACAATACCGAGCCTGACAACGACGCGGTCGTGCGTGCGCAGCTGCTCGCGCTCGACGATGCCCACCGCAACCGCGTGCGCACCGCGCTCGATGCACTGGCCAGCGGCCCGAACCGCTTCACCTCGATCGGCGATGCGCTGGCACTGGCGCTGCAGGAATTCAGCGCACGCGCCGAGCCGCGTCAGCGCCGCCACGTGGTGCTGCTCAGCGACGGCTCCGAGAACGAGGGTGCGCGCTGGAGCGACGTGGAAAATGCAGTCCTCGCCGCCAACGTGGCCGTACATACCATCGCCTTGGGACCATTGGCCGACCAGCCGCTGCTGGCGCGCATCGCGGATGCCAGCGGCGGCAGCTACCGCTATGTGGATGTGAGCAGCGTGCCAGATGAGGGCGCGTTGGGCGATGCCTTTGCGCGGGCGGTGGAACGCATCGAGCAGCGCACCCGC
>JBBSDI010000095.1:0-11250 GCA_038249585.1 Lysobacterales bacterium
CACCGCCTCACCTTGCGGAACCATCACGGCCGCACAGTCGCGCTCGAAGCGTACCGGTTCGCTGCTGTTGCTGAAGTGACCCATCGTAGGCGCTGCACGAGTCGACGCGAAGGACCGCTATTGTGCCCGAAACAGCCTCACTACCCACGTGAAGGCCGCCGTCTTTGCAGCAACTGCCCGAGTCGCCGGGACGCTTCGGCCAGATCGCGGCACGAAAGTCCGGAGTAGCCGAGCAGCAGGCCGGCCAGTGGCGGTGGCGCGCTGAAGTAGGGCGTGATCGGATACAGACCCAAGTCCTGCTGTTCAGCCGCCGCGATCAGCGCCGGTAGCGACCGGCTGGCGACGCCCGGCAGCCAGCAGGTCAGATGCATGCCGGACGCGCTGCCCTCGACCTGGAGCCGATCCCCGGCATGCTGCTGCAAGCCATCGAGCAGGGTCTGGCGACGCAGGGCCAATGCCTGCCCGGTGCGTCGGACCAGACGCTCGAAGCGGCCGCTGGACATCAGATCCGCCAGCGCATCCTGGAGCACGCTGGGCGCGCCGCGATCGGCCAGCCATTTGGCGGCCCGGAACGCCTCGCGCAAGGTCGGCGGCACCACCGCAAACCCCAGCCGCAAGGCCGGAAACAGCAGCTTCGAAAACGAACCGATGTAGATCACGCGGCTGCTGCGGTCGAGCGACTTGAGCGCTGCGAGCGGGCGACCGTCATGGCGGAACTCGCCATCGTAGTCGTCTTCAAGGATCCAGCCGTCGTGCCGCTGCGCCCAGTCGAGCAGCGCTATCCGACGCGAAAGCGACAGCACGCTACCGGCCGGAAACTGGTGCGAGGGCGTCACGCAGACCAGTCGCGCACCGCGGCGCGGCAGTTTGTCGGCCTGCATGCCATCATTGTCGACCGGCACCACCAGCAGGCGGGCACCAACTGCAGCAAGCGCGGCGCGCGTGCCCTGATAGCAAGGGTCCTCGATCACCGCGCGCTGACCCGGATCGATGAGCACCCGCGCGGCAAGCTCCACCGCCTGCTGGGTACCTGCAAGTACCAATACGTCCTCGGGATCGACCGCCAGGCCCCTGCGCCGCCCGAGATAGGCCGCAATGGCCTCGCGCAAGGCAGCGACGCCATGCGCGGGCGGGTAGTCGAAATCACTGCGATCGGCCGCCCGCGACAGGGCCCGGCGCCACACCGATTGGGTGGCGGGCAGTACCAGTGGCGCCCCGTACTCGAGGTTGTAGCGCAGCTTCCGTCGGCGTACCGGCAGCGGGCTGTGCGGTTCGCACTCGAGCGCACGCGCGCCGTAGCGGGACAGCCGCGCGGTCGGCAACGGTGTTTGCAGCGCGCCAGCGACGGGCGCTACGCGCAACGCCACGTAGGTGCCCGCGCCGGTGCGTGCTTGCAGCATGCCCTCGGCGAGCAGTTGCTCGTAGGCGTCGACCACGGTGTTGCGCGCAAGCCCCAGCGCCAGGGCGAGCGCACGCGACGCAGGCAATCGCGTGCCATGGGCGAGGCGGCCGTCAAGGATCGCCGATTTCAGCGCGCGGCCGACCTGCTGGTTGAGCGCACCGCAACGATCCAGATCCAGATGCAGCATGCCGGCTCCCGGATTGGTCCGGTCGAAAGCGCCGGAAGTGGCTCTCGCACAGAACCAATCTCCGACGTAGCCTGCACCGAACCCGCACCGTGAGCAAGACCATGGATACCCCCGCTGCGCGCGGCCACCGCCACGCGGTGCATCGCCATCCGGAACGTGCCAGTTACGACCGCAGCGCACTCTACGCAGTGCTCGATGGCGCGTTCATGGCCCACGTGGCGTTCGCGATCGACGGCCAACCGTTCGTGATCCCGATGCTGCATGCGCGCGATGGCGATCGTGTCCTGCTGCACGGCAGCGTATCCGGCCGCTTGCTGCAGACACTGGCCGGCGGCGCGCCGTGCAGCCTGGCCGTCACCCTGCTCGACGCTCTGGTGCTGGCGCGCTCGCAGTTCTCGCACTCGGTGAACTACCGCTCGGCGGTGGTCTTCGGGCGCGCGCACGAGATAGTCGACCTGGACGAAAAGGCGCGCTGCCTGTATCGGTTTACCGATGCCGTGCTCGCCGGTCGCGCCGCTGACAGCCGTGCCGCCGATGCCAGCGAACTGGCCGCGACCAAGGTGCTGGCAGTCACCATCGAGGATGCCAGCGTCAAGCAGCGCAGCGGTGGCCCGAAAGACCACCCGCACGACATGCTGCTGCCGGTGTGGGCCGGAGTCGTACCGCTGCGCATGACACACGGCCCACCGGAAGTGGATCCCGCCGGGGTCCGAGTGCCGTTGCCGGCATATCTGCGCGGCGCGTGACCGCGCGCGCGGCTGCGGCGACAATGGGCGGATGCCTGCCCGATTCTTTACCCGCTTCTTCTCGCGCCTCGTGTCGACCCTCGCCGCCCTGCTGCTGGCCGCCGGTTCCGGCGCGGCGTGGGCGCTGGTGGCGATCATGTTGCGCGGCGAAGCTGCCTGGATGGCGCTGCCTGCTGCAGTGGCCGCAGTGGTCGGCGCCGGCGGCATGGTGCGCGCGGTGCGCTGGCAGCGCGCGCTGGCAGCGGGCCTGCTGTGCCTGATGGCAGCGGCGATCGCGCTGTATCTGCAAGCTGGTCTGCTGATTGCCGGCGGCCTCGGCCTTGACGTGTTCGACGTGCTGGCAACCACCGGCCCGGAGATGGCCGGCGCACTCGCGCACGCGCGGCTGTCGGCGCTGGAGCAAGCGGGCATCCTCGCCTGCACGCTGCTTGCCGCAGGCGTGGCGTGGTGGCAAGCGCGCCCGCGCGCGGCAGGTTGAGCGGCAGCGCGCCGTACGCCGAGCCGCGGTCAGTCTTCGCGCCCTGCGCCGACCGCAGAGTCGACGCTGGTGGTCAATGCAACGCGAACGGCGACCCGCAATGCATCGGCCACCACCTCGATGGGCATGCTCGGGACGCCGGGACGCGCGGCCACCTGCGCTGGTGCGAAAGGAATATGGATCAAGCCGCCGCGCAATCCTGGCCAGCGGGTGGCGATGCCATGCGCGAGATGGAAAGCCAGCGCGTTGCACACGAAGGTGCCGGCGCTGTTGGACACCTCGACCGGATAACCGCGCTCACGCAACGCAACCAGCATCGCCTTGATCGGCAGCGCGGCGAAGTATGCCGCGGGCGCGCCAACGATCACCGACTGGTCGACCGGCTGCTGCTGGTCGTTGTCCGGAATCCGTGCATCGATGCAGTTGATCGCCACCCGCTCCAGCGAGATCGCGGTGCGGCCTCCCGCCTGGCCGAGGCACAGCACCAGTCGCGGGCGATGGCGCGCAATCGCCCGCGCAAGCACGCTCGCACAGCGCGCGAACGCGGTTGGTATGCGCTGCACCGCCACCCGATGGCCGGCAATGCGCGCACCGCGCAGGCTGCGCGCGGCGTCCCATGATGGATTGCGCGACTCGCCGGCAAAGCCATCGAAGCCGGTAAGCAGGATCACCGGTGGATCAGCCGGCATGGCGGAACACCACCCACTCCATGATCGCCACGTTCGCGGCCAGCAGCAGCAGTGCGGTCGGAATTTGCGCCTTGATCACCGCATTGGCGTCGCGCAACTCCAGCAGTGCGGCCGGCACGATGTTGAAGTTTGCCGCCATCGGCGTCATCAGCGTGCCGCAATAGCCAGCCAGCATGCCGATCGCCACCATCGATGCGGGCTCGGCATGGTGCACGCCGACCAGCAGTGGCAAGCCGACGCCGCCGGTGATTACCGGAAAAGCGGCGAATGCATTGCCCATGACCATGGTGAAAGCCGCCATGCCCAGGCAGTAGGCCAGCACGCAGGCCAGGCGATTGTCGGTCGGCACCACACTCGCGACGAGGCTGGCGATGCTCTCGCCGACACCGGCAGCGGCGAATAAACCACCCAACACTGCCAGCACCAGCGGCAGCAGGGCCGCCCAGCCGATCGCTTCCAGCAGGCCTCGTCCGGCATCGACGGCCCGCGCCGGCGATTCGCGCGTGGCCCGGCACGCTGCCAACAGCGCGAGCACGCAGCCCAGCGACAGCGCCAACAACGTGACCTGCTGGCCGCTCAGCATCGGCTTGCCATCGACCAGCAAAAGCTTCGATGCGATCACGCCGACTACGGTCACCAACGGGATCAACAGCACCGGCAAGAACAGTCGATTGCCCAGTCGCGCCGCCTGCGCTGCACGCTCGTCCGCGCAGCGTTCGCGGCGCACACCGCGACCGACGCCGCCAGCGCCGGCAATCAACGCCAGCGCGACGATGACCGCACCGACCACCGCGCTCGGCAAGCCATCGCCGATCAGGAACAGCATGGCCAACAGACCCCAGAACAGGGCCGATGAGCGGCGCCGCGGATGGCTGTCGTCGCGCGCTGCGTGCCACGCCGCTGCCAGCAGGAACAGTCCGATCAATACATAGACCGGCGTCAACGCTGTCACCGGCAGTAGCGCTGTGTTACTCACCCGGCAGCGCCTGCAGCGCGCAAGCGCGCGATCTCCGCCGCCATCCGACGGTCGAGTCGCGACAGGCGCGCGCCATGGATCAGAAGCGCCGCGATCGCCGTCGGCAGCGCCCACAGCGCAATCGCCAGCGGTTCGACGACGATGCTGTTCTGGGCCAGGAAAGCCTGCGCGAGCAGCACCGCACCGAATGCCACGAACACATCCTCGCCGAAGAACAGCCCGACATTGTCGGTTGCAGCGCACATCGCACGCAGTCGCTCGCGCACGCTGTCGGGCAGCCGACCATGGGTGCGCGTCGCGGTCGCCTCGGCCATCGGTGCGAGCAGTGGCCGTACCGTCTGCGGGTGTCCCCCCAGATGGGTCAGGCTAATCGCCGCGGCACTCTGGCGCAGCGCCTGATAAGCGATCAGCAGGCGCCCGGTCGACAGCCCGCGCAGGCCCAGCACCCAACGTTCGGCCTGTTCGCGCAAGCCGTTGCGCTCGAGCAGCCCGATCACCGGCAGGGTCAACACGAAGATCATCAAAAAGCGGTTGTTGAGGAAGCCATCGCCGGTTGCGGCAAGGATCTCCAATATGTCCATGCCGGCAGCGATCCCGGTCGCAAAGCCTGCCGCCACCACCACCAGCAGCGCATTCAAGCGCAGCATGAAACCGATCGCGACCACCAGCACGCCGATCAGCGGCCACCAGTTCACCGGCCAGCACCGCTCGGCGCGCGCACCGTCATTCCAGCGCCATCGAGTGCCGCGCGGATGGCATGCGCGAACTCGGCCGCCGCATCGCGATCGCCATGTACGCAGATGCTGTCGGCACGCAGTTGCAAGCGAACGCCGTCGCGCGCGCTCAGGGTGCCGTGGAGGGCAAGCTGTGTCGCCTGCGTTGCCACTGCGGTCTGTTGCGCGAGCACCGCGCCGGGGATGCGCCGCGCGGTCAGCGAACCGTCGGATTCGTAGCTGCGATCGGCGAACACCTCGTGCGCGACGGCCAGGCCCAGCGCCTCGCCGGCAGCCGGCAGCGCGCTGCCGGACAATCCGAACAGCACCAGCCCTGGATCGAAGTCGCGCACGGCTTGCGCAATGGCATCGGCCAGCGCGCGATCGCGGGCGGCCATGTTGTACAGCGCACCATGCGGCTTGCAGTGCGCCATGCGAGCGGACTGCGTGCGCACGAACGCGTCCAGTGCCCCGAGTTGGTACAGCGTCAGCTGGTAGGCCTCCTGTGCACTCAATGCCATCTCGCGGCGGCCGAAGCCCTGCAGGTCGGGCAAACTGACATGCGCGCCTATCGCCACCGCGTGGTCCAAAGCCAGGCGCACGCTGGACTGCATCACCGCCGGATCGCCGGCATGGAATCCGCAAGCGATGCTGGCCGAACTGATCAAGGGCATCACTGCGGCATCCGCGCCCATCGACCATGCGCCGAAGGACTCGCCCATGTCGCAATTCAGATCGATGGCCGCCGGCATCGCTCAATCCTCGGCCAGGCGTGTGGCAATCGCAAAGCGCATCCGTTCCAGCTCACGGGTGCGCAGTCGGCGCACGCCTTCGGCGGCCTGATCATCGACCAGGACCGGCCGCACGCGATCGCCGGGCTTCAGCTGCATCGCCCGGCCAAGATCGGCACGGATCACCTGTGCGATCCGCGGATAACCGCCGGTGGTCTGCGCATCGACCCCGAGCAGGATCGGCCGCCCGTCCGGGGTGAGCTGCACCGTACCGGGCAGCACCGCGGCCGAAATCTGTTCCGGCACTACGACGCGCGGAACCTCCGGACCTTCGAAACGCAGGCCCATGCGGTCGCTGTCGCGCGACACGATCCAGGTGCCGCTGCGCAACACCCGCAGAACGCGCGGATTGAGCGCTGCGATATCGGGTCCGGGCAACACGTGCAGCCATGCCACTTCGCCGCGCAGGTCGCCGGTAGCCGCGACCCACCACGATGCGGCGAGGAAGCGGCGCTGCGCGGCGGCGCGCTTGCGGCGCAGGCTGCGTCCACGCGCCGACTCTTGGCGACCCAGCGGCAAACGGTCGCCCGCGCGCAGGGCGCGACCGTGCAAGCCACCGAAACCGCAGCGCAGATCGGTGCTGCGGCTGCCCAGTACCGGCTTGACGTTGACGCCGCCGCTGATCGCCAGATAACCGCGCGCGCCCAGCACCACGCGGCCGATGCGCAGCTCGCTGCCGGCAGCGAGCGCGACCGGACGCCAGCCCGGCACCGGCTCGCCATCGATGCTGGCGTCCAAATCGCCGCCGGTGAGCGCGATCACGCGCGGCCCGCTGAAACGCAGCACCGGACCGGACAAGGTGAACTCAAGACCCGCAGCCTGTTCGGGATTGCCGACCAGCAGGTTCGCCACCCGCAGCGCATCGGCATCGGCTGCACCGGCGATCGGCACGCCCAGTGCGCGATAGCCCGGGCGACCGAGATCCTGCACCGAGGTCAGCGGACCGGGCACCAGGACCTCAAGCATGCTCGATCTCCACCGTGGCGTGCGCGAGTTCCGCCAGACTGACCGGCCGGAAGCGTAGCCGATCGCCCGCGCATAGCACGCTGGGGGCTGCATGCTGGGGATCGAACAAGCGCACCGCGGTGCGCGCGAGCAAATGCCAGCCGCCCGGGCTCGACACGGGGTAGATGCCCGTCTGCGCACCGCCAATGGCCACCGAGCCCGCCGGCACCCGCGTACGCGGCGTTGCGCGTCGCGCCATCGCCAGCATCGGATCGAGGCCAATCAGATACGGAAAACCCGGCAGAAATCCGATGAACGCGACGCGATAGACCGGTGCTGCATGGCGCGCGATCACTTCGGCCTCGCTCAGTCCCGTGTGCGCCGCGACAGCTGCGAGATCCGGCCCACTGCTGCCGCCATAGCAGGCGGGGATCAGCACGCTGCGATGCAGCGCTGCGTCGCTGCTGACAACTGCCGCAGCGACGATATGCTTCACCGCGAGCGTCACCCGATCGCGTTCGGGCCGCGGCAGGTCGCGCAGCAGTACGGTCAGTCCGACGTAGCCGGGCACCAGGTCCTCGACTTCCGGCAGCGCCGCTGCACGCAATGCGCCGAGGGCTGCGTGCACGCGGGCACTGGGCGCATCGCCGATTTCATCGGCACAGCGCAATTCGATGGCGGCGTCGCCGTAGCTGTCGATCCGCCAGCCGGACTGCGCCGGTGCTGTCGACCTGCTCATTGCAGACATCCGCGCGGCGACGCGAGCTCGCGAGCATTCAGACCCATCATGGCGTGGTGGCTTTCCGCATCGTGGCCCACAAGCCTAGCGAATAACCAAGCGTGCTACAGCACGTTGTCGCACATCGAAGATATTGACCGACGCGGCGAGCGGCGTCTGCCGGCGTGTCGCACTGCTACCGCGCAGCTCAGTGGCCGCCGCCGGAATCCACCGCCTTGAGCTCGGAGATCAGCTTGGTCGCGGCTTCCTGGCCGTCTGCATACAGCATGCTGCAGTTGTCCGCGTAGAACAGCGCGTTTTCGATCCCTGCGAAGCCGGTGCCCTTGCCGCGCTTGATCACGATGACCTTCTTCGCATTGATCACATCGAGGATCGGCATCCCGTAGATCGGCGACGACTTGTCGGTCTTGGCGACCGGATTGACCACGTCGTTGGCGCCGATCACGATCGCCACGTCGCAGCTGGCGAATTCGGGGTTGATGTCTTCCATGTCGGCGATCAGATCGTAGGGCACACCGGCTTCTGCGAGCAGCACGTTCATGTGGCCCGGCATGCGCCCGGCCACCGGATGGATCGCGAACTTGACCGCTTTGTCGCGCTTGATCAGCTGCTGGCACAGCTCCCACATCTTGTGCTGCGCCTGCGCCACGGCCATGCCGTAGCCGGGCACCACAATCACCTTCTCGGCCAGGTACAGCAGGGATGCTGCATCGGACGCCTCGATCGGCTTCATGTTGCCGGTGATCGCCTCGCCGCTGCCGCCACCACCGAAGTTGGAGAACAGCACGCCGCTGATCGGGCGGTTCATCGCCTTGGCCATCAGCTGGGTCAACAGCATGCCCGCCGCACCGACCACGGTACCGGCGATGATCAGCGCCTCGTTTTGCAGCACATAGCCCTCGAAGGCGACCGCCAGTCCGGTAAAGGCGTTGAACAGCGAGATCACCACCGGCATGTCGGCGCCGCCGATCGGCAGCGTCATCAACACGCCGAACGCCAGGCACAGGACGAAGAACGCGATGATCAGCGGCACATCGAGCGCGAACACGAGGTAGGCGCCCAGCGCGGCTGCAGCCACGAACACCAGCAGGTTGAACCACTGCTGGCCGGGAAACGTGAATCGCTTGTCGAGTCGGCCGTCGAGCTTTGCCCAGGCGATCACCGAGCCGGAGAACGACACCGCGCCGATCAATGCGCCGAGCATGGCGAGGGTGGTCTTGGTGCGGTCCATGCACTCATGGTCGGCCATCGCCGCTGCGGTGCACTCGCCGGTAAAGGTTGCGGCATTGAGCATCGCGGCAGCACCGATCGCGGCCGCCGAACCGCCGCCCATGCCGTTGAAGATGGCCACCATCTGCGGCATGTCGGTGATCGGAACCCGCTTGCCCCAGATCCAGAACACGTAGGACAGCGCGATCGCCACGATCATGAGCACCAGGTTGACGCTGTCGATGCCGTGCGAGCCCCAGGTCTTGGGTGCGAAGAAGGTGACCAACGTCGCGATCAACATGCCGTAACCGGCCCAGCGGATGCCCTTTTTCGCGGTGACCGGCGAGCCCATCTGCATCAGGCCGATGATGAACAGCACCGCGGCTGCGAAATAGCTCGCCTTGGCCAGGAAGTCGAGGATGGCCGGAATCGTCATCTCACTTGGCTCCCGGCTTCTTGCTGGACTTGAACATCTCGAGCATGCGTTCGGTGACCACGTAGCCGCCCACCGCGTTGCCGGCGCCCAGCAGGACTGCAATGAAGCCGACTGCGCGCTCGAGGTTGGTATCCGCGTGCGCCAGCGCGATCATCGCGCCGACCACCACGATGCCGTGCACGAAGTTGGAGCCGGACATCAGCGGCGTATGCAGGATCACGGGCACGCGCGAGATGATCACGTGGCCGGTGATCGCTGCCAACATGAAGATGTACAGAGCCAGGAATCCGTCGATCATCTGCGTTCCCCAAAGTGCCGCGATCGCCGTGCGACCGCTGGTGTATTACTCATCGCCCCGAACTGCCCCCGAACTGCCCGCGCTCAGCCGCCGTCGACCAGCTTCTTCGTCGGCTCGTGGCGGATCTCGCCGGCGTGCGTGAGGCAGGTCTTGGCGATCAACTCGTCATCCCAGTCCAGCGCGATCGCGCCGTCCTTGATGAACAGGCTGGCGAAGTTGAACAGGTTCTTGGCGTACATGTCGCTGGAGTGGATCGCGCCCATGCTCGGCAGGTTGACCGGGCCGACGATGGTGACCGCGTTGTGCACCACGGTCTCGCCGGCACGGGTCAGCTCGCAGTTGCCGCCGGTCTCGGCGGCGAGATCGACGATCACGCTGCCGGGCTTCATGCCCTCGACCATCCAGCGCAGGATGATCTTGGGCGCGGGTCGGCCAGGGACCGCGGCGGTGGTCACGATCACATCGATACCCTTGAGGTGCTCGCCCAGCTTGCGCTGTTGTTCGGCGCGCTCATCGGCGGTCAACTCGCGCGCGTAGCCGCCGCTGCCGGATGCCGACACGCCCAGATCGAGGAACTTCGCACCCAGCGACTGGATCTGTTCCTTCACTTCCGGGCGCACGTCGAAGCCTTCGACCTGTGCACCGAGTCGGCGGGCAGTGGCGATCGCCTGCAGTCCGGCGACGCCGGCGCCGACGATCAGTACCTTGCTCGGCCGGATGGTGCCCGCCGCCGTGGTCAGCATCGGAAAGAACTTGGGGCTTTCGAGCGCGGCGATCAGTACCGCCTTGTAGCCGGCCATGCCGGCCTGCGAGGACAGGATGTCCATCGCCTGTGCGCGCGTGGTGCGCGGCAACAGTTCCATTGCAAACGCGGTGATCTTGCGATCGCGCAGCGCAAGCGTGCGCTCCGGCGCGGTATGCGGCTGCAGGATCGACAGCAGGATGGTGCCCTCGCGCATCGCCGCGATCTCGGCCAGGGTCGGCGGCTGCACCTTGAACACCACCTCGGCGCGCCCGAGCACGGCCAACGGATCGACCTGGGTCTGGACACTCTCGCCGTAACTGGAATCCGGCAGGTGCGTGGGATCGCCAGCACCGGTCTGCATCAAAACCTGACCGCCCAGCGGTTTGAGTTTCTTGACGATGTCGGGCACCAGCGCCACGCGACACTCGTGCGGCGCGGTTTCGCGCACTACCCCGATGGTGACCGCCATGACTTCTCCCCAAGCCGGCAACAGGACGCGATGCTACCCCATGCGGACCGGCGTTTGCACCGCTGGTGATCGGTCGACCCGGCTTTCGAGTGCTCGATGGCGCGCCAGCCGACGCAGGCCGCGTGGCACATGCGGCTACACTGAGCGCCCTTTACGCGACCGCAGCCATCATGTCCGCCCAAGCGTGGGAGTTCCTGCAGCAACGCCGATCCGTGCCCTCGCGCCTGCTCGGCGAGCCCGGTCCGGATCCCGCGCAACTGCAGGCTTTGCTCGAATTGGCCGTCCACGTGCCCGACCACGGTCGGCTGACCCCGTGGCGTTTCGTGCGGGTAGCGGGAGCCGCGCGGATGGCGCTCGGTGAGAAACTGGCAGCGATTGCGCTCACGCGCGACCCGCAGGCCGACGCGGCGACCCTCGACAAGGACCG
>JBBSDI010000096.1:0-11245 GCA_038249585.1 Lysobacterales bacterium
AACGTGCCCAATCGAACTGCAGGTTGCCGCCGCCGACCACTGACCAGTCGTCGTCGGCGCATGCGGCAGCGCTGCAGAGCAGCAGGCAAACAGCAATCAGCGTGGGCTGTCGGATTCGAGACATGGGTCGTCACATGGGCAGGGCGAGTCGCCGATGTTTCCACAAAATGACAGTCTCGTTACAATTGCAGCGCGAATCCGCGCGGTCTGCGGACTGCATCAATGGCTGACCCGGCTCGCCAAAACGGCGCCGAACATTAAGATGGAAAGCGTCTTAAGATACTGAAATAAATGGGAAAATGCTAGAGTTTCTAGGTTCGCGATACGCTGTCACATTGATGCAATCTTGCGGTCACATAATCATCCCCACCACATCTGGATTGACCTTGGAGTTCCGCATGACCACCGTGATTCGAAGCGCCCTCGCGACGTCGATTGGTGCTGCAATGCTGCTGCTGTCGGCGTGCGGCGGCCAGGATCAAGCCCCGGCGTCCGATGCCGGCCCTGCATCGGCCAGTGCGGTCGGCATGATCCAGATCGACGGCTCAAGTACGGTGTACCCGATTACCGAGGCGGTGGCTGAAGAGTTCCAGGGCGCCAACCAAGGCAAGATCAAGGTCACGGTCGGTGTGTCAGGAACCGGTGGCGGCTTCAAGAAATTCTGTCGCGGTGAGCTGGACATCGCCAATGCGTCGCGACCGATCCAGAAGTCAGAGATGGAAGCGTGTGCCGCCGCCGGCGTGCGCTACTTCGAGATTCCGATCGCCTACGATGCGCTGACCGTCGTGGTGCATCCGAATAATCCGCTCAACAGCATCTCGATCGCCGACCTGCGCACCATGTGGGCGCCGGAGGCGCAGGGCAAGATCATGCGCTGGAACCAGGTCAATCCGGCGTTTCAGGATGCCGATCTCAAGCTCTACGGCGCAGGCTCCGACTCCGGCACTTTCGACTATTTCACCGAAGCGGTGGTCGGCAAGGCCAAGTCCAGCCGCGGCGATTTCACCGCCTCGGAGGATGACAACACGCTGGTGCAGGGCGTCTCGCAGGACGTGCAATCGATCGGCTACTTCGGCTTTGCGTATTACTTCGAGAATCGCGACAAGCTCAAGGCGCTGGCGATCCAGGCCAGCCCCGATTCCGCCCCGGTGCCGCCCACGCCCGAGACGGTGATCGACGGCACCTACATGCCGCTGGCGCGGCCGCTGTTCGTCTACGTCAGCGACAAGGCGTGGGCGCGGCCGGAGATCAAGAACCTGCTGAATTTCTACCTCGACAATGCGCAGAGCCTGGTCGGTGAGGTCGGCTTCGTGCCGCTGCCGCAGAGCGCCTACGCGATCGTGCGCAAGCACCTGGCCGACGGCAAGATGGGCACCGTGTTCGGCGGCGAGCCGGCCACGGCGATCACCATCGAAGAACTGCTCAGGCGCGAAGCGGCGCTGTAACGCAAGCCGGGCAAAATCGACGGCGTCGTCCATTGCGGGCGGCGCCGTTCGCATAGACAGGGGGCAGGTGTGGCGAGTATTGCGCAAGATATCAAAAGCCCGGCCGGAGCGGGCCGACTCGCCTACAACAGCCGGCGCCACATCAACGAACGCATCATCGAATGGCTGCTGCTGGCCGCAGCGCTGGTCGCGGTCGCCACCACGCTCGGCATCGTGTTCATCCTGGTCAAGGAATCGCTGAGCTTCTTCGCCGTGGTGCCCCTGTGGGACTTCCTGACCGACGACCAGTGGACTCCGCTGTTCTCCGATCCGCATTTCGGCATCGTGGTGCTGCTGTCGGGCACCCTGACCAGCTCGCTGATCGCATTGACGGTCGCCATCCCGCTGGGCACGGTGATCGCGATCTACCTGTCCGAGTTCGCCAGCGAACGTGTACGCGAGATCTGGAAGCCGGTGCTGGAACTGCTCGCCGGCATCCCGACCATCATTTATGGCTATTTCGCGCTGTTCTTCCTGACCCCGATCCTGCAGCAGTTCATCCCCGGATTGCCCGGCTTCAACCTGCTCTCGGCGGGCCTGATGATGGGTATCATGATCGTGCCCTACATAAGCTCCATCAGCGAAGATGCGATGCGCGCGGTGCCGATGGCGCTGCGCGAGGGCTCTTACTCGATGGGTGCGACCCGCTTGCAGACCGCGCTGCGCGTGGTGGTGCCTGCGGCGTTCTCCGGTATCGCTGCCGCCTACATCCTCGGTATTTCGCGCGCTGTGGGCGAGACCATGATCGTGGCGGTCGCCGCCGGCATGCAGCCGAACCTGACCATGAACCCGACCGAGCCGGCCGCGACCATCACCGCATACATCGTTCAGGTGGCCAAGGGCGACTTGCCGCATGGCAGCGTCGGCTACCAGACCATCTTCGCCGCTGGCCTTACCCTGTTCCTGGTGACCCTGGTGTTCAACCTCGCCGGGTTCTGGCTCAAGCGCCGCTTCCGCGAGGTCTACTGACGTGAACAGCACGCCAACCCGCGATCTGGTCCAGGTGCGCAGCATGATCGCTGCGCACAAGCGCCGTGATATTGCATTCGCGGTACTGGGCTTTGCCGCATTGACCCTGTGCTTCGTGACCTTCGTGGCGCTGTTCGTCGACATGCTGGTCGATGGCGCGTCGCGACTGACCGCCGATTTCTTCACCAGCTTTGCGTCGCGGCGCGCCGGTCAGGCCGGAATACTCGCCGCGTGGGTGGGAACCTTCCTGCTGATGCTGGTCACCGCCGCCGTGGCGGTGCCGATCGGTGTGGCCTCGGGGCTGTATCTGGAAGAGTACGCGCCGCGCAACCGCTTCACCGCGATCATCGAGATCAACATCAACAACCTCGCCGGCGTGCCGTCGATCGTCTACGGGCTGCTGGCGCTGGGAATGTTCGTGCATACCTTCGGGCTCGGCGCGTCGGTGCTGACCGCCGGCCTGACCCTGGGCCTGCTGATCCTGCCGATCGTGATCGTGGCCACCCGCGAATCGATCCGCGCGGTGCCGGGAATGATCCGCGAGGCGGCCTATGCGCTGGGCGCCACCCGCTGGCAGATGGTGCGCCACCACGTGCTTCCGTATTCGATGCCCGGCATCCTGACCGGCGTGATCATCGGCCTGTCGCGCGCGATCGGCGAGACCGCGCCGATCGTGACCATTGGCGCTGTCACTTTCATCGCCTTCCTGCCGCCGGCACCATTGACTGCCGCGCCGCCGTTCGTGTCCTTCGAATGGCTGCTCTCGCCATTTACCGCCATGCCGATCCAGATCTTCAACTGGACCTCGCGACCGGAGGTGGCGTTCCAGCAGAACGCCTCGGCCGCAGCGTTGGTGCTGGTCGGCATGACCCTGCTGATGAACGCGATCGCGATCTGGCTTCGCTATCGACTGCGACGTAACCTCAAGTGGTGAATCATGGCTAGCAAGGCCCCCAAACCCGACCTCGCAACGCTGCAGAAGAAGGCCGAGGCGCGCGCGCTGAACTTCTTTTACGGCAAAAAGCAGGCATTGAAGAACATCACGCTGCCGGTGTTCGACCGTCGCGTTACCGCGCTGATCGGGCCTTCCGGTTGCGGCAAAAGCACCTTCCTGCGTTGCTTCAACCGCATGCACGATCTGTATCCGGGCAATCGCTACGACGGCGAGATCCGTTTCTTTCCGGACGATCTGAACCTGCTTGGCGCCGATGTCGACCCGATCGAGGTGCGCATGCGCCTGGCGATGGTGTTCCAGAAGCCCAATCCGTTCCCGAAGTCGATTTTCGAGAACGTCGCCTACGGTCTGCGCATCCGCGGCGTCAAGCAGCGCTCATTGCTGATGGACAAGGTCGAGGAAGCGCTCAGCAGTGCGGCCCTGTGGAACGAGGTCAAGGACCGGCTCGACGAGCAGGCCAACAACCTGTCCGGCGGCCAGCAGCAGCGCCTGTGCATCGCACGCGCGCTGGCATCCGAGCCCGAAATGCTGCTGTTCGACGAGCCGACCTCGGCACTCGACCCGATCGCCACGGCCAGCATCGAAGAGCTGATCCACCAGCTCAAGGACAAGGTCACCATCCTGATCGTGACCCACAACATGCAGCAGGCCGCCCGCGTATCGGATTTCACCGCCTACATGTACCTTGGTGACCTGATCGAGTTCGGCTGGACGGACGACGTATTCTTCCGCCCGACCAACAAGCAGACCGAGGACTACATCACCGGGCGCTTCGGTTGAGCCGCCACGGAACCCAGACCATGAACACCAGCGAACACATCAGCAAACAATACGACGCCGATCTCGCCGCGCTGCGCTCGCGCGTGGTCGAGATGGGCGGCGTGGTCGAGGAACAGTTCCGTTTTGCGGTCGATGCGCTGAGCAGCGGCCGCAGCGATCTTGCCGAACAGGTAGTGGCCAACGACCGCCGCGTCAACGAGTTCGAAGTCGAGATCGACCACGACTGTGCGCATTTGATCGCCAAGCGGCAGCCGACCGCCAGCGATCTGCGCATGGTGCTGGGCGTGAGCAAGATGGTCACCGATCTCGAGCGGATCGGCGACAAGGCGCGCAAGATCGCGCGCCTGTCGGCGGCGATCCGTTCCAGCGGTGTGCCGGATGCGCGCTGGCTGGAAGAAACCCACCGCGTCGCCGACCTTGCCCGCGGCCTGCTGCGCGATGCGCTCAATGCGTTCGTGCGCGGTGAACTCGACGAAGCGATCGCGGTGATCCGCGCAGCGCAGGGCATCGGTCGCCTGGTCAACGCGATCTCCGGCGAGCTGATCCGACAGATCACCCAGAATCCCAGCCAGGTCGCGGTGCTGCTCGACATGATGGCGGTAACCAAGGCGGTAGATCGCGTGGCCGACCATGCGGCCAACCTCGCCGAGCACCTGATCTACATCATCAAGGGCACCGACGTACGCCACGCCACCCTCGACCAGATCGAGCGAGAGACACTGCAGCGCTGAGGCCAGGGTGCGCCGGGCAGGCCCCGGCACCGCGGTCGCGCGCACGGCGCGCTCCTACAGACTCGCGAGGCGCTGTGGGAGCGCACCCTGTGCCCGACCGCCACGGCTGAGTCGCCCCGAATCCGTTCGCTGCGGTCGCGCGCACGGCGCGCTCCTACAGGCGGGTCTTGTGCCGGAACGGACACAGGTCCAGCAGCGGGCACTGCGGGCAATCCGGCTTGCGTGCCTTGCAGGTGTAGCGGCCGTGCAGGATCAGCCAGTGATGGGCGTCGCGCAGGAATTGATCCGCCACGATCTTGAGCAGGTCCTGTTCGACGGCGAGCGGGTTGCGGCCGCGCGACAGGCCGAGGCGCCGCGATACACGGAAAATGTGCGTATCGACCGCCACGGTCGGCTCGCCAAAGGCAGTGTTGAGCACCACATTGGCAGTCTTGCGGCCGACACCGGGCAGGGCCTCGAGCGCGCCGCGCTCGCGCGGCACCTCGCCGCCATGCAGTTCAATCACCTGCCGGCAGAGTGCGATCACGTTCTTCGCCTTGGCGTTGAACAGCCCGATGGTGTTGATGTGACGCTTCAGCTGCTCCTCGCCCAGCGCGAGGATTGCCGTCGGCGTGCGCGCGATGGGAAACAGGCGTCGGGTGGCCTTGTTGACCCCGACATCGGTGGCCTGGGCCGAGAGCACCACCGCGAGCAACAGTTCGAACGGCGAGCTGTACTCGAGTTCGGTGGTAGGTCGCGGGTTGAGCTCGCGCAGGCGGCCGAGGATCGTGGCGCAGCGTTCGCGCTTTGCAGCAAGCGATTCCCTGCCGCCACGCGGCCGAACCGCGCTCATGCCGCAGCTTCGTCTCGCGCCATCGCCAGGCGTGCGCGCCGTCTCGCATCGAGCGCGTTCTTGGCCGCGATCAGCAACGCCAGCGCCACGAAGGCGCCCACCGGCAGGATGGCAGGAACGAAGCCGCGATAGTCGGCGATCAGGTGCACCTCCAACGGGCCCGCCCAAGCCCCAAGAAAACGCGCGGCGCCCGCGAACAAGGTGCCGTGGCCGATGACTTCGCGCATGCAGCCGATCGCCAGCAGGACGGCGAAGAAGCCGAGTCCGGTCGCGATTCCGTCGAGCGCTGCGCGCGCCGGCGAGTGGCGTGCGGCAAACAGTTCGGCGCGTCCCATCACCGCGCAGTTGGTCACGATCAGTGGAATGAACAAGCCCAGCACGACATACAACTCATGCATCCATGCGTTCATCGCAAGCTCCACGCAGGTCACGATGGTGGCGATCACCACCACATAGGCCGGAATCCGGATCTCGGCCGGGATCGCGCGCCGCAGCAGCGAGATCGCAAGATTGGTCAGGGTCAGTACCAGCACCGTCGCCACACCCAATCCCAGCGCATTGACCGCGCTGTTGCTGACCGCCAGCAGTGGGCACAGGCCGAGCAGCTGCACCAGACCCGGGTTGTTGCTCCACAGGCCCTGCTCGACGATGCTGCTGGCGGACGGCTCGGACATCTCAGCGTTCTGGCGTTGGCGGGTTGTGGACAGCGAAGACCTGCGCCTGATTGTCGCCGAACCAGATCAAGGCGCGGCGAATGGCCGTGACCACCGCGCGCGGCGTGATGGTGGCGCCCGCGAACTGGTCGAAGTCGCCGCCGTCGCGACGCACCGCCCAGCGTTCAGCCGGAGGGTCGCCGATACCGCGCCCCGCGAAGCGATTGATCCAGTCGCTGCGCCCGGCTTCGATGGCATCGCCAAGGCCAGGTGTTTCCTGATGGCCGATCACGCGCACGCCGATCACGCGGCCGTCGACGCCCACACCCAGCAGCAGCTGGATCGCACCGCTATAGCCATCCTCTGCGGTGACGCCGAGCACTGCAGCCACCGCTTGCCCGGCGCGGCGCGCGCGATAGATCGACTGCGGCTGCTTGCCACCGAGCCCCTCCGGCGCCAGCACCTCGATGCGGTCGGCCACCGGATCGTTGTCGTAGCCAGTCACCGGCAGCAGGGCGGCCAATGCGGCCAGCTGCGCACGCTGCTGCTGTGTCGCGATCGGTGCGCGGGTCCATGCCACCATCGCGCCGAGCACTGCCGCGGTGACTGCGGTAAACGCCGCCAGGCGCAGCGTGGTGCGGCGCATCGAGCGCAGGGTTTGATTCATTTGCTGCGCCCGAACACGCGTGGGTGCAACCAGCGGTCCAGCAGTGGTGCCACCGCATTCATCAGCAGCACCGCGAACGCGATGCCATCGGGATAAGCGCCGTAGCGGCGAATCAGTACGCACAGCGCGCCGACGCCGGCACCGAACAGCAGGCGGCCGCGTGGGGTCGCCGCGCCGCTGACCGGCTCGGTAGCGATGAAGAATGCGGCCAGCACCGTCGCGCCGCTGGTCAAATGGAACAGCGGCGATGCGTGCCTGCCACTGTCGTAGAGCCATAGCGGCGCGGCCACCGCGATCACACCGACCGCTACGCCGACCGGCACCTGCCAATGGATCACGCGCTGCTGCAACAGCCACAGGCCACCGAGCAGCCACGCCAGCGCGAGCCACTCGCCGCGCACAGCGGCGCTGGCGAAAGCCGGGCCGCTGCGGATCTCCGCCAGCGTGCGCCCTTGCCCGAGTTGTTCGCGCAGCGTGTCCAGCGGCGTGGCTTGGGCCATCGCATCCCACGGTTGGCCGCCGCCGAACACCGCGTGCAGCATCTCGCCCGGAGCGAGCGCCGATCCCGCTGCCAGCGCTGGCCATGCACTGAGCTCACGGGTGAATGCGATCAGCACCACGACGTAGCCGACCATCGCCGGATTGAACACGTTGTAGCCGAGTCCGCCGTACAGATGCTTGGCCAGCACGATCGCCGACAGCATGCCGATCGCGGCAATCCACCACGGTGCCCAAGGCGGCAAGCACAGAGCGAACAGCACGGCGGCCACCGGCGCGGACAGGTCGGACAGGAACGGTCGCAGCGGGCGGCCGCGCAGTTGCAACATCGCCGCTTCCGCCAGCAGCGCGAATACGCAGGCCAGTGCGATCTGCAGCAGCAGGCCGACACCGAACCAGATTACCGACACCGCTATGCCGGGCAGCAGCGCGAGCAGCACCTTCAGCATCACCGTCTGCACGCTGGTGGCCGCCGGCAGGTGGGGTGCGCCGCCGAGGCGAAACTCACGCGCCATGCTCGGGCCCCCCTTCGCTACGCTTGCGCGCCGCGGCGCGCTGCACGGCCGCGGCAATCGGATCGGAAGCCGGGCTTTCCTCGTCAACGGCCTGTCGCGCTGCAAGGCGTTCCGTGCGCTCGGCCTGTGCCTGCGCAAGGCGCAGCGTGCGTGCCTCGAAGCGCTTGCGCGCGGCGTCCGCGCGCTGCTGCGCATCCGCGCGCAGGTGCAATTCGGTCTTGCCGTGGCGATACCAGTCGACCAGTGGAATATGGCTCGGGCAAACCTGCGCGCACAGTCCGCATTCGATGCAGTCGATCAGCGCGTGGCTTTCGACGGCGTCCCAGTCGGCCGCGCGTATAAACCAGTGCAGCTGCTGTGGCAGCAGCTGCGCGGGACATACGCGCGCGCATTCGCCGCAGCGGATGCACGGCAGCTCCGGTGCGGGGTCGCGCAGTTGATCGGTGGTGAGCACCAGCACGCAGTTGCTCGCTTTGACGATCGGCACTGCATCGGTCGCTATCGCCGTTCCCGTCATCGAACCGCCCAGCACCACCCGCGCGGCGTCGCCGCTGTAGCCTCCAGCCTGCGCGATCAACCATTCGACCGGCGTGCCGATCGTCACGCGCCAGGTGCCCGCCGCAAGCACGCCGTGTCCGGTCACGCTGACATAGCGCTCGAGCAGCGGCTCGCCGCGCACGATCGCGCGATACACCGCAGCCGCGGTGCCTACGTTGTGGCACAGCACGCCGATATCGACCGGGTATCCACCGCTCGGCACCTCCTTGCCGGTGAGCACCCGGATCAGCTGGCGCTCGCCGCCCTGCGGAAAAATGGTGGGGACCTCGACCAGCTCGATGTCGGTGCTGGAATCGAGCGCCGCCCGCACTGCCTCGGCGGCATCCTGCATGCGGTCCTCGATTGCGAGTACCACGCGGGTAGCGCCCACGATCTGGCGCATGATGCGCGCACCGGTGCAGACCTCCTGCGCGCGTTCGCGCAGCAGCATTTGATCGCAGGCGATCCACGGTTCGCATTCGGCGCCATTGATCACCAGCAGCTCGATCGGGTAGCCGAGTTTCGTCGCGGTCGGAAATGCAGCGCCACCGAGCCCCACGATGCCGGCGTCCGCGATGCGCTCAAGCAGGCTCTGCGCATCGGCCTGCTGCCACTCGACCATCGGCGGAAAACAGATTGCGCGGTCGTCGGTATCAGCATCCGTATCGACTGCGAGCACGATGCACGACGCGGGCAGGCCGCAGATGTGCGGCACCGGTCGCGGCTCGATCGCGACGATGCTGCCCGCTGCCGGCGCGTGCACGTTGGCGGCCAGGCCATCGGCGCGCGCCACCAGCTGGCCGCGCCTCACCCGGTCGCCGGGTGCGACCAGGACCTGCGCCAGACTGCCGCCATACTGGCCCAGCGGCAGAATCAAAGTCGGCGGCAGGGGACACGCGCGCGAACTGGCCGCCGACGCGGCGATCTTGTGGCCGGGCAGGCGCAGGCCGCCGTGGAAACCATGCAGGGCGATGCTGCTGCTCATGGCACCGGCAGGAACGTGATGTTCTGCAGCCGCGCCGCTGCCGGCCGCGGCGCGCGCCAGACTGCGATGCCGCTGCTTGCGGGCAGCATGTAAATGCAATCGACCGGGCACGGGGCAACGCACAGATCGCAACCGGTGCAGGCATCGATGAGCACCGTGTGCATCAGCTTCGGCGCCCCGATGATCGCATCGACAGGACACGCCTGGATGCATTTGGTGCAACCGATGCAGACCGCTTCGTCGATCCACGCCACGCGTGCCGGTTGCTCGCTGCCGTGCGTTGCATCCAGCGGCTTGGCTTCGCGACCGAGCAAAGCGGCCAGCGCCTGGATGCCGGCCTCGCCGCCGGGAGGACACTGGTTGATATCGGCAGCGCCGCGCGCGATCGCCTCCGCATAGGGCCTGCAGCCGGGAAATCCGCATTGCGCGCACTGCGTCTGCGGCAGGATGCGGTCGATCGCATCGACCAGCGGCGCGTCCTCCCGACGAAACCTGACCGCAGCCCATCCGAGCAGCGCGCCCAGCAGCACGCCGAGTCCGGACAGCGCGAGTACCGCCTCGATCATCCGCGGCTGCCCATGCCGGCAAAGCCCATGAAACCGAGCGCCATCAGTCCTGCGGTGATCAGCCCGATCGGTGCGCCCTGGAAAGCGGCAGGCACGTCGCCCGCATGGATGCGCTCGCGCAATCCGGCGAACAGCACCAGCACCAGCCCGAAGCCCAACGAAGCGCCCAGCCCGAACACCAGCGAGTCGAGCAGATCGTGCTGCTCGCGCGTATTGAGCAAGGCCACGCCGAGGACCGCGCAGTTGGTCGTGATCAGCGGCAGGAAGATGCCCAGCACCTGATAGAGCAGCGGAAACTGCCGCCGCATCACCGCCTCGACGACCTGCACCAGCGCTGCAATCACCAGGATGAACGCCAGGGTGCGCATCCACAGCAGATCCAGCGGCACCAGTAACCACGCGTACACCAGATACGACAGCCCCGAGGCCATGGTCAGCACGAACGCGGTAGCCAGCGACAGACCCACCGCACTCTCGATCTGCTTGGACACGCCCATCACCGGGCACAGCCCGAGGAACTTCACGAGTACGAAGTTGTTGACGAATACGGCGGTGAGCAGGATGGCGAGGAGGTCGGGCATGGGGTGGCGCGGCGGCTGGGGTGGTTTAGCTCGTGTGGGTGGCGCGCGAATATCGGTAAGGCGGCGAATGGCGACTGGCGAATGGCGAACGCGAAAGCGCGCAGGTCACACTGGCACCGCGAGTCGGGATCCCACCCATTCGCCATTCGCCATTCGCCATTCGCCGCTGTTGACTCACTTCACCCGCATCCCCGGCTGCGCGCCCGCGTCGGGGGCCAGCAGGAACGGTCCGCCGCGCTCGTCGCTGGCGGCCAGTACCATGCCTTCGCTCAGACCAAAACGCATCTTGCGCGGCGCGAGGTTGGCGACCATCACGGTGAGTCGACCGACCAGGCTCGCGGGGTCGTAGGCGCTCTTGATGCCAGCGAAGACCTGCCGCTGCTCGCCGCCCAGATCGAGCTTCAGGCGCAGCAGCTTGTCGGCCTCGGGAACCGCTTCGGCCTCGACGATGCGCGCGATGCGCAGGTCGATCTTGCTGAAGTCCTCGATGCC
>JBBSDI010000097.1:0-11209 GCA_038249585.1 Lysobacterales bacterium
CCAGTTCTGCGGCCCGCCGCCGACCGATGCCGCAACGCTGCCCGAGCTCGCGCAGCTGATCGCATACCACGCACCGCTGACGCTCACCGGCTCGCTGAAAGCCAGCTGGAGGTTGCCCGCCAGCGGCACATTGATCGCGCCGTTGGCTGGCGAGGAGGAAGCCAGTGTCGGCGGCGCGTCGGCCACCACGGTGAAGCCGAACTGCACGTTGGCGGGCAATGGGTCCGGGGTGCCGTCGACGTCGAATACGCGAGTGGCATCGATGCTGGCGGTGCACTGTTCGCCGAAGGCCAACGCGGGCACCGGGTCGACTGCACGCACGCTGCCGCTGCCGCTTTCGATCAGCGCGACACTGCCGCTGGATGCGCACGACAGCGCGATCCATCCGGCCGCGGTGGTCACCGCCTCGCTGAAACTCACGCCGAGGTTGGCTGCTGGCGATACGCCCATCGCGTTGTTGGCAGGTGTCGTGCTGGTCACCGTCGGCGGATTGTCGACGCCGCCCGAGCAAGTGCCGCTCACTGCGATATCGTCGACCCCGATGATCGCGTCGGCTCCGGCCACATTGTTGGTGATCCAGCGCAGCTGCACCTGCGACTGGTTGAGCAAAGCAGCGGGCAGGGCGACCGAGAACGGCAGATCAATGCCGGTATTGGCGTTGGCGACAAAGGTGCCCGGCACTGCGGCAAAGTTCACGCTGGCGCCGAGCCGCGACTGCAACAGATACGGCTGGATCGCCGTGTCGGCATCCAGATCGCGCAGGCGATAGTCCAGCTGCACCGCGCTGCAGCCGGTCGTATCCAGATGCAGCAGCAGGAACACTACATCGTTGTTGTTGGTGGCCTGCAGACCCAGCGCCGGGTCGGGCAAGGTGGCTTCGATCAGACCGGCTGGGCCGTAACCGACAAGATTGGCCACGTCCGGCGTAACGTTGAGTAAAGCACCGGCGAAATCGACGATGGTGCGCGGATCGTTGGTGGCACCCGGCACATTGCCGCTGCGATAACCCTCCAGCGAGGGCACGTCGGCCCAATTGTTTGGCGCGCTGATCTGCGCGTCGTTGCTCCAGTCCTGCGTCAGGGGCCCGTTGGCCAGCGGGTGGTAACTCGCATCGGCGAGCACGGCAACCGGCGCCATCGCGAACAGGCAGGCAAGGGCTTTGCGCATCAGGTGCATGGCACGGACTCGGGAACTTGCAAGCCGCGCAGTCTAGTGCGGCCGCCTGACTGCTGGCCATTCGCACTGGCATGCTTGAACATGCACACTTTCACCCCATCTCGAAGCTTTGCCGGGAGCAGCGCATGAGTATCCATCTGGTCTGCCCACAATGCCTGTCGACCAACCGGGTGCCGCCGGAGCGGGTCGATCAACAGCCGCAGTGCGGGCAATGCCACAAGCCGCTGTTTGAAGGCCGCGCAGTGCCGGTGGACGCCGCCGGGTTTGCGCGCATGCTTGCCGACACCGATCTGCCGGTGCTGGTCGATTTCTGGGCGCCGTGGTGTGCGCCGTGCCGGTCGATGGCACCGCAGCTGGAACTGGCGGCACAGAAACTCGAGCCGCGCGTTCGCGTGCTCAAGCTCGATATCGAGGCGAATCCGCAGATCGGCGGCCAGTTCAACGTGCAGAGCATTCCGACCCTCGCGCTGTTCGGCGGCGGACGCGAGATCGCGCGGCACAGCGGTGCGATGGGTGCACAGCAGATCGTGAACTGGGTAGTGCCGCAGGTGATGCAGTCCTGATGGCGCAGATCGATCTGCAGCGCGAGCGCTTCGCCGGGATCGATCGCCTGTACGGCGCGGGCACACTCGCGATTCTCGCCCGCGCGCACGTGGCGGTGATCGGGATCGGTGGCGTCGGCTCGTGGGCCGCCGAGGCGCTGGCGCGCAGCGGGGTAGGGTGGATCACCCTGATCGACGCCGACGAGGTCTGCGTGTCGAATACCAACCGGCAGGTGATCGCGCTGGATGGCCAATATGGCCGCGTGAAGGTCGATGCGATGGCCGAGCGACTGCGGGCGATCAATCCGGCCATCGAGGTCGATGCGATCGCCAGTTTCCTGACTCCGTCGAATCTGGGCGAGTTGCTCGGCCGCGGCTACAGCTATGTACTGGATGCCTGCGATGCATTCCGGGTCAAGGTCGAGGCGATCTACTGGTGCCGCCGCAACAAGCTGCCGGTGCTTACGATCGGGGCGGCCGGTGGACGCACGGATCCGCGCCTGATCAAGGTGCGCGACCTGGCCAAGACCGAGAGGGACCTGCTGTTGGCCTTGGTGCGCCGCCATCTGCGCGACGAGTACGGCTGGACGCGCAACCCGGACCGCTATTTCGGCGTGCCGGCGGTGTTCACCACCGAGCAGCCGCGCTATCCGCAGGCCGATGGCAGTACCGCGTTCACAAAGCCCAACGACATGCAGGACGCCGCGCGACTGGACTGTGCGGGCGGCCTGGGTGCCGCCATGCATGTGACCGCAGGATTCGCGATGGTGGCGGTAGCCGAGTTGATTCCACGCCTGATCGGCATGGCGCGCGGCGAGCGGCCGCGCTGAGCCCTGCAACCGGCGCGTCGATAGCGCCGCAGCGCATTCAGGCTGGATCCACGCTCGGCGCGCGGCGCTGCTTGAAGCTGGCGAACAGCAGCGTCATCAGGCCAAGCAGCAGTTCATCGACGAATGGAATCGGGTCGGGCACCACCAGGGTGAGCAGAAACAGCGCGCCAGTAACCACGGCCAGGGTCGGAAAGCGCAGCTTGCGCAGGCGGCTCAAAAAGATTGCGGCGATTGGATTCGGCATCGGGGGTCCTCAGGAGAGGTTGAACAGTTCACGCGCGTTGGCGCAGGTCGCTTCGGCAATCCGGGTCTCGCTCTCGCCACGCGCGTGTGCGACGGCGGCCAGCACCTGCGGCATCCAGGCCGGCTCGTTGCGTTCGCCGCGGTGGCTGGCGAGCGGCTGGTCGGGAGAATCGGTCTCCAGCAGCAGCTGTGCCAGCGGCACTTCGGCCACCACCCGGCGCAGGCGTGCGGCGCGCTCGTAGGTGATCGGGCCGCCGATACCGAGCTTGAAATCGAGCGCGTGCAGTTGCCGCGCCTGTTCAATGCTGCCGCCGAAGCTGTGCACCACGCCACGCAATCCGCCGATCCTGCGGATGCTGGCGATCACCTCGTCGACGGCGCGGCGCGCGTGCACGATCACCGGCAGCTGCGCATCGCGGGCAATCTTGAGCTGGCGGCGAAACACCATGCGCTGCTGCTCGGGATCCAGACCTTCGACGAAAAAATCGAGGCCGCATTCGCCGACCGCGACCGGGTGTTCGCGCGCGATCCATTGCATAAGCTCGTCGAGATGCTCCTCCAGGTGCTCGGACAGATACATCGGATGCAGTCCGTAGGCGGGGTGGAGCTCTGGATGGGCCTGCGCGAGAGCCTTCAGTTTCGGCCAACCGGCCGCCGACACCGCCGGTACCACCTGCGCGCACACGCCAGCGGCACGCGCACGCGACAGCACCGCGTCGCGATCGAGATCGAACTCGGGCGCGTCGATATGGGCATGCGAGTCGATCAGTTCCACCCCAACAGTATGCGGGTGGTCAGCGCAGGATCAAGCGCCGTGTGCCGTCTCGACGCTATCGTGCTTGCCGCTGCCGCGCACGATGCCGTGCGCGGCAGACTCTGCAATCCCTACTCGCCGACCGGACCCACCGCGCGGCGCGCGAACGCTCACCCGCCTGGCACGATGACCCGCGGTATTCCTGCCGCCTCCAACGCTGCTGTGAAAGCCGCCAGTTCGCCGGCGCGCAATGCGACCAGCGCCTGCTCGCGCGTGGTGAGCTCGGCCAGCAGCTCGTCGCGCCGCGTGCGCATGCCCTGGGTCGGCGCGTGCTCGCTGTCCTGCGCCCACGAGTACAGCGGTGCGAGCTGCGAATAGAGCTTCGCGCCGCCGCCCAGCCCGGTGAGAATGTCGTAGCCTACCTCGGCTTCGGGATTGTGCAGGGCGCCCTCGATCGCGTCGCAGCGCGTCAGCACCGCGTCGGCCGCGGCACTCAGCGATGGGGTAGCGACCGCAGCGCGGGATTTGATGTCGCCAACCTGCTTGCGGATCGCCTGCACGGCTTCGATAGTCGCCAGCGTGCGGTTCATGGTGGCGCGCAGATCGAGGGCGAATGCCAGGTTTGCGGCATGGTCTTCGGCAGTCGCTGCCGAGCGCGGATCGGCCAGCACCTCGAAGGCGCCCGATGCGCTGCGTGCGCCGAGCGTGAGGGTGGCGGTGTAACGCCCGGGTACCGCGAGCGGTCCGCGTTCGGGATTGCCCGCATCGAGCTTGGAAGGGATGCGCCGTGCGCCCTCGTGGCGCAGGTCCCACGTCACGCGGTTGAATCCCCTGTCGGTCGTGAGTGCGGGCTTGGGCTCTTCGGTCGGCTCGTCGACATCATCCTTGGCATACTTCGCGGGCACTGCCACCGACGATAGCGTGCGCAGCAGTCGTCCGCTGGCATCGGTGATCTTGAGCGTGATCGGCTCCTTCGGCACGTCTTTCAGCCAATAGCTCAAGCTCGCGCCTGCGGGCGGATCGGGAGTGCCGCCGGGGACCAGGAAGTCCCAGCGACTGTCCGCGCTTGAGCGATAGGTGGCGCGCGCCGGCAGCAGCGCGAAATCCAGCGATCGCGCAGCGTCGAGCCCGCGCAGTGCGGCAAGATCTTCCAGCACCCACAGCGCGCGGCCGCGGGTGGCCACCACCAGATCGCCATGCTTTACCTCGAGGTCGGTCACCGTGGTCGCGGGCAGATTCAGCGTCAGTTCGCGCCAGTTGGCGCCGGCATCGGACGACCACCAGATGCCGCGGTCGGTACCCAGATACAGCACGCGAGGATCCTCGCGGTCCTCGCGCACGACCCACAGCGGCAGATCGTCGGGCAAGCCGTGCACCAGCTTCTGCCAGCTGCGCCCGAAGTCGCGGGTGCGGAACAGGTACGGCCGGAAGTCGTCGAGACGATACTTGTGCACGACCACGTAGGCGGTGCCCGCGTCGGCGCGCGAGGGCTCGATCGCCTCGACGGTGCCCCACTCGGGCAGGGCCTTGGGGGTGACGTCGTTCCACGACTTTCCGCCGTCGCGGGTCACATGCACCAGTCCATCGTCGCTGCCGGCCCACACGGTGCCGGCGGCCAGTGGCGATTCGGCGACCGAGAAGATCGTGCCGTAGGTTTCCACACCGGTGATATCGCCGGTGATGGGGCCGCCCGACCACTGCTGCTTGGTCTTGTCGTTGCGGGTCAGATCGCCGCTGATGGCCGTCCAACTCGCGCCACGGTCGCGGCTGGCGAACAGCACGTTGGCACCGTGGTAGACGAGGTCGGGATCGTGCGGCGAGGGTGCGATCGGCGCGGTCCACTGGAAGCGGAACTTGTACTCCGCCGGCAACAATCCCGATGGATTGGCCGGCCACGCCGATACCGCACGATACTGCCCGCTGTTCTCGGCGTAGTGCGAGATGTAGCCGCCGTACTCGCCGGCATAGATGGCGCCGGGCACGCCGCGATCCCAGACCACGTCGCCCGCCTCGCCGCCGCCGATCCCCAGCCAGTTGCCAAGCGGGTTGTTGTCGTTGACCGATGATCGCGATGGGCCAGCCGCCGTGCCCCAATCCTGGATGGTGCCGGCCACGTGGTAGGGCACGCGGTCGTCGACATCGATGTTGTAGAACTGCGCCAGCGGCAACGGCGGCACGAACCACGTCTTGCCGCCATCGGTGGAGATATCCACGCCGCCGTCGTTGCCGGAGATCAGGCGCTGCGGATCGGCCGGATCGATCCACAGGTCGTGGTGGTCGCCGTGGTGCGGGCCGGATACCTGGGCGAAGGTCTTGCCGCCGTCGATGCTGCGCAGCAAAGGCACCTGCGGCACCCACAGCACGTCGGGGTTGCGCGGATCGACGGTGAGCACCGTGTAGTACCAGGCGCGTTGACGCACAGCGCGGTGGGCGTTGATGCGGGTCCATTTCGCGCCGGCGTCGTCGGAGCGGAACAAGCCGCCTTGCTTGGCCTCGATCAGCGCGTACACGCGGCTGGAATCGCTCGGCGCGATACCGATGCCGACCTTGCCCCATTCGCCCTCGGGCAGACCGTCGCCGCTGAGCTGCTTCCAGCTGTCGCCGCCATCGGTGGATCGATACAGGCCGCTGCCGGGTCCACCGCTGGTGGTTTGCCACGGGCTGCGTCGGAACTGCCACAGACCGGCGTAGACGATGTTGGGGTTGTTCGGATCCAGATGCACATCGGACGCGCCAGTGTCGGCGTCCTTCTTCAGCACCTGCACCCAGCTCTTGCCGCCATCGCGCGTGCGGTACACGCCGCGATTGGGACCGGGTCCGAACGGCGAGCCGAGCACGGCGGCGAATGCGATTTCCGGATTGCGCGGATGGATGGCGAGCGTGCCGATCTGCCCGCGGTTTTTCCACACCTGGCTCCAGCTCGCACCGGCATCGATCGACTTCCAGATGCCCAGTCCGATCGCCACATTGCCGCGTGGATTGGCTTCGCCACCGCCCGCGTAGATCACGTTGGGATCGGAAGCTGCGACCGCGATGGCGCCGATCGACTGCGTCGGCTGGTCGTCGAAGATCGGCTTCCAGTCGCGGCCGCCGTTCGCGCTCTTCCAGATGCCACCCTGGGCCGCTGCCGCATAGAAGATCTGCGGATCGCCCGCAACGCCCGCGACGCGGGTGATACGTCCGCCGACCGCAGGCCCGATCAGACGATAGGCGAGGGCGCCATAGGGTTTATCGGCATCGGCGGCCGCAGCAGAGGCAGGAGCCGCTGCGTGCCCAGCGATCGGCAGCAGCACTGTCAGCAACAGCAAACACAGTCGAGCCATGACGAACTCCGGATCCCGGGAGAAGAGAAATTGTGCGTCGGATCGCGGGTGGCTGCGTGTGCAGTCGCGACGAAAGGCATCGACACGGCATTCTAGCCATGCGGCAAAGACCGCCGGCGAACTACCTGAAAGACCGTGCTGGCCGGATCAGGCGCACTACCAGATACAGCCCGATGATCGCCCCGAGCGACCACAGGATCGCCCACCACTCTTCGGGCTTGAGCGTGGTGAGGATGGCCAGCATCGCGCCGGCAGCGATCAGCGGCACCAGCGGTCCGCCCGGCAGGCGCAGGGGCGTGCCGTGATCCGCGCGCGCGCTGCGTTGCAGCTGCCAGCACGCGGCTGCCACGGCGATGTAGATCACGCACACCGCACCGCCGGAGATCAGCGCCAGCGATTGAAAGTCACCCTCGATCGCGAGCAGACAGCCGACCCCACCGTGCACGACCACCGCGACCAGCGGGACTTTGCGCGCTGCCGTCAGGCGCGCGAACGGCCGCGGCAGCCAGCCATCGCGACCGAGCGCATAGAGCATGCGCGAGGACCCGAACAGGTTGCCCATCAGGAATCCGAGCATCGACACCGATGCGGTGGCCAGCAGCAGCGCGAAACCTGGCGACCACAGTGCACCGGCAGTCTGCGCGATAGGTGCCGTGCTGTCTGTCAGCCCCGCGCCCAGCGCGCCCTGGGCGACGATCTGGATGCCGACATAGAGCAGCACGACCAGTGCGATCGCTGCCATCGTCGCGCGCGGGACATCACGCGATGGATTTTTGACCTCGCCCGAGGCAATCAGCGCAGTCTCCATACCCGAGTACGCAAACATCACCAGCACCATCGCCGAACCGAGTGCAGTCCACGAGGGCAGGGCGAGGAAACTCACCTGACCCCAGTCGACGAACCAGATGCCGACGAACGCGAGAATGAACAGCGGCGTGAGCTTGAGGGTGGCGAGGATGACGATGGCGCGGGTTCCGATCCTGACCCCCATCGCGTTGAGTCCGATCAGCAGTCCGTAGACGGCCAGCAGCAGCGCGTTGCGCCACACCGGCTCGCCGAACATCGGCATCGCGTTGCGCGCCTGCTCGGTCAGTGCCGCCGCCACGCCGGCACTGGAGGTGACGTTGGTGATCCACATCAGCGCGCCGGCGACGAATCCGGCAAACGGCCCGAACGCAGCACCCACATAGCTGTAAGGACCGCCGGTCGCGATCACGCGGCTGCCGGCAGCGGCGAAACACAGTGCAACCGGCACGATCACCAGTGCGCCGGCGACGAACGCCAGTGGTGCCGAAGGGCCGATCGCAAGGAACAGTGCGGCGGGCAGCATGAAGATCCCGCCACCGACGATCACGTTGATCACCGATGCGGTCAGGCCACCGAAACCGACTGCCCGCACCAGGCCTGCGTCGCCAACTGCGGGTACCGCGCCCTGCTCGTGCTGTGCCATCACCCCTCCCCCCGGACGCTGGAGCCTAAGCGGGTGGCCGAACACACACAAGTCGCGGCACCGTTGGCCAGGATATTGGACGCCGCAAGCCCGGCCCGGCATGCTGACGGCCGGTTGCCTGACGGAGAACGACGATGCGAGTCGCACTGCTGCCCCTGCTGCTGTTGAGCGTCTCCGCCGTGCACGCCGAAGCTGGCCTTGCGGGCCGCCTCGATGCGCAGGCCGCTGCACTGCGCGAGCGCGTGGTCGAATGGCGACGTGACCTGCACCAGAACCCCGAGCTGGGCAATCGCGAGTTCCGCACCGCCGAGAAGGTAGCGACGCACCTCAAGGCGCTGGGGCTGAAAGTCGAAACCGGCGTGGCGCACACCGGCGTCGTCGCACTGCTCGAAGGCGGCAAACCCGGACCGCGCCTCGCACTGCGCGCCGACATGGATGGCCTGCCGGTGACCGAGCAGCTGGACCTGTTGTTCAAGTCCACGGCTACCACGCAATTCCGCGGCGAGACCGTCGGCGTCATGCACGCCTGTGGCCACGATGCACATGTCGCGATCCTGATGGGTGCCGCCGAGGCGCTGGTCAAGGTGCGCAACGAGCTGCCCGGCTCGATCGTGTTCATTTTTCAACCGGCCGAAGAAGGCGCGCCGGATGGCGAGGAAGGCGGGTCGGCGCTGATGCTCAAGGAAGGCCTGTTCGAGCGCTACAAGCCCGATGCCATCGTCGGCCTGCATGTGTTTTCGACCTTGCGCGCGGGCGAGGTCGGCGTGCGTGGCGGACCCACGATGGCCGAGTCCGATCGCTTCCGCATCGTGCTGCGCGGCGTGCAGACCCATGGTGCCAAGCCATGGGCAGGCATCGATCCGATCGTGGCCGGTGCGCAGCTGGTGATGAACCTGCAGACCATCGTGAGTCGCCGGATCAACACCGTGGAGTCGCCGGCAGTGCTGACGGTCGGCGCCTTTCGCGGCGGCAACCGGCACAACATCATCCCGCAGGAGGTCGAGCTGCTCGGCACGGTGCGTAGTTTCGACGACGACACCCGCGAGGCGATCTTCGCGGACATCCGGCGCATCAGCGAACACACCGCATTGGCAGCCGGCGCCAGCGCCGAGGTGGTGCTCGAGCGGCAAACCAACGTGACCCGCAACGATGAGGCCCTGACCCGCAGACTGAAGCCGGCACTGGCAGCCGTGGTGGGCGCGGACAAGGCGAAGCTCATGCCGCTGCAGACGGTGGCGGAAGACTTCGGCTACTTCGCCGCAGAGGTGCCCGGATTCTTCTTTTTCGTCGGCAGCACGCCGGCCGACCAGGACCCGCGCACGGCGCCGGCCAATCACTCGCCGCTGTATTACGTCGATGAAGCGGCGTTGGACACGGGTCTGCGCAGCATGTTGCGGGTCAGCGCCGAGTTTCTTGGCGGCGGCAAGCCGGAATGATCGATGGGCGGCTGCTGCGGATGCCCTGCGTGCAGCTGCTGCTGTCGCAGTTGGTGCTGATCCTTGCATTTCCGTGGCTCGAATCGAGCATCGCCGGAAAGCTCGCGCTGGACGCACTGCATCTGACCGTGATCGTGCTGGTAGTGCGGGCCGTCGCGCATACACCAGGGCGGCAGCTGGTTGCCCTCACGCTGGCGGTCGCGGTGGTTGTCAGCCAGGCTGCATATTTTCTCAGCGAGATCGCAGATATGGGTGCGCTGGCACTGGTGGCATTGGGACTGTTTCAGGCCTATGCGGTGTGGTGCCTGCTGCAGTACGTGATGCTCGACGAGATAGCCACCACCGACGAGCTGTTCGCGGCGGCCAGCATCTATGTGCTGCTGGCGATGGCATTCGCCTGCGTGTTCTCGGTGCTCGAGCACCTGGCCCCTGGTTCGTTCTTCATCAATCCGGCCAACAATACCGACGGCGTGGTGAACTGGTGGGATCTGGTCTACTTCAGCTTCACCACCCTGACCAGCGTCGGCTTCGGCGAGATCACGCCGGTGACCTCGCACGCGCGCTCGCTGGTGATGGTCGAACAGGTGGTGGGCGTGCTGTTCGTGGCCCTGCTGATCGCGCGCCTGACCGGAATCTACGGGCGGCGCGCGCGCGGGCAATAGACGCGATCAGCTTTCGAGCCGCTGCAGGTCCTTCTGCGCGCCGTCGAGCTTGGCATCCAGCGACACGGCCCGCTTGAGCGCATCCACGGCTTCGTCCTTGCGCCCGGCCTTTTCCAGCAGCAGGCCTTTACGCCACCACGCGGCGGCAACCGGAAGCTCGTCTGGGCGGTTGTCGAGCGCTAGATATGCGTCGAGGCCCTGGATGCCCGCGTCGATCCGCTGACCATCCTCGACGGCGATCCGGCCCAGCATGTACAGACCGACCGGGTCCTGCGGATCCCGCGCCAGCGCCGCATCGACGACCGCGCGGGCTTCTGCGTTCTGGCTGGCCCGAAGGTGGAGCGAGATCAAGCCAAGCAGCGCGCGAAAATTGCCCGGCTCCGCTGCGACGGCATCGCGATACGCAGCAACCGCCTCCTCGGTCTTGTCGTCCACGGCCAGCAGGATCGCGCGACCCATGTGGCCCCAGGCCGGGCCGATCTTCTGAAGCTCCACTACCTGCGCCTGCGCCTTGTCGATCCCGCCGCCGAGGAAGCCGGGTGCCTGCGCGTAGTACTGCATCAGCGCGAAGCGCGCATCGGGATTGCGCGGCGCCAGTGCGACCGCTTTCTCGTATGCGTCGCGACATTTGGCGGCCCAACCGGCCTTGCCCAGCAGATTGGCCGACAATGCCTTGCGGCCGTAGGCATTGCCCAGCCAAAGCCACGCGTTGGCGCTTTGCGGCAGTTGCTCGGTGACCTGCTCGCCGCGCGCGATCGCATCGTCGACCCGGTTTTCGCGAAGCAACTGGCGC
>JBBSDI010000098.1:0-11038 GCA_038249585.1 Lysobacterales bacterium
GATCGGTGCTGAACTGGGCGGTGCGATGAAGAACGTGTTGGCGGTGGCGACTGGTGTTGCCGACGGCATGCAGCTGGGCTTCAACGCGCGTGCGGGACTGATCACCCGCGGGCTGAACGAAATGCTGCGCCTGACCGCGGCCCTCGGCGGCGAACCGGTGACCATCATGGGCCTGGCCGGTGTCGGCGACCTGGTTCTGACCTGTACCGGTGATCTGTCGCGCAACCGCAGGCTGGGCCTGGCGCTCGGGCGCGGTACGTCGCTGACCCAGGCCGTGGCCGATATCGGGCAGGTGGTGGAATCGGTGCAGACCGTCAATCAGGTAATGACGCTGGCACGGCGTCACGACGTGGAGTTGCCGATCAGCGAACAGGTGCAGCGCGTGCTGGCCGAACAGATCACGCCGCAGGAAGGTTTGCGTATCCTGCTCGCGCGTGAGATGAAGCCGGAGTATCCACCGGCGTCGTAGGTATCCGGGCGGCGTTCCGAATCCCGACTCGCGCGCCGCTGCGCTAATCTGCAAGGCCTGCCGCCGAGCGTATCGATGTCGCCCATCTCGCCACCGCAGTTCCGCCCGCTGCCGCCGTGGAAGCGCGCCGTGATCAAGGTGGGCAGCAATCTCATCGCGCCGGAAGGCCGGCGGCTGTCGACGCGCTATCTGCTCGGCATTGCGCGACTGGTGATCGATGCGCGTGGCCAGGGTCGCGAGGTGGTGCTGGTGTCCTCGGGTGCGGTAGCGGCCGGACGCGCGCTGCTCGGTCAGGCTGAACCGCTCGGTATTCCAGCCAAGCAGGCGCTGGCAGCACTCGGCCAGCCGCGCATGTTCGAGGCGTGGTCGCGCCTGTTCGACTTTCCCTGCGCGCAGGTCCTGCTGGGCTACGACGACCTGCAGAACCGGCGCCGCTTCGTCAACGCCAAGAACACCCTGCGCGAACTGCTGCGGTTGCAGGCGCTGCCGATCGTCAACGAAAACGATTCGGTTGCCGTCGACGAGCTGCGCGTCGGCGACAACGACAATCTGGCCGCGCACGTCGCGGTGCTGATCGAGGCCGACCTGCTGCTGATGCTGTCCGATGTCGACGGGCTGTATGCGGCCGATCCACGCCGCGTGCCGGACGCGCCGCTGCTGGCGCATGTCGCGCAGGTCGACGCGGGCGTCATGGCGCTGGCCGGTGGCGCAGGTTCCGCAGTCGGCACCGGCGGTATGCGCACCAAACTCGAAGCCGCCGCCAAGGCCAGTGCACGCGGCATTCCCAGCGTCATCGCCAACGGGCGCGATGCCCAAGCGCTGCAGGCCATCGTGCGCGGCGAGTGCCGCGGCACCCTGTTCGATGCCGCCGGCAGCCAGCTCAGCGCCAAGGACCACTGGATGCGCCACGCGCTGGCAAGCCAGGGCCGGGTCGTGGTCGACGCGGGCGCTGCGCGCGCGCTGCGCACCCGCGGTGCGTCCCTGCTGCCAGCCGGCGTGATCGATGTCGCCGGCAGCTTTCGCGCGGGCGACGCAGTCGAGGTGTTCGAAGGCGAGGGCGGCAGCGCTTTCGCCAAGGGCATCGCGCAGTACGACGCGGTCGAGCTCAAGCGGATCGCCGGTCGGCCCAGCGCAGGTATCGCGCAGGTCCTCGGCTACGACGGGCCCGAGACCGCGATCCATCGCGACGATCTGGTGCTGCTGTGAGTCATCCGCAGGCCGCGCTGTTGCGTGAAGCAGCCGCGCAGGCCGCCGCTGCGGCGCGCGTGCTGGCGCTGCTCGACGGCGCGCGCCGCACCGCGCTGCTGGAATCCATCGCCGCGGCGATCGAGCGCGCAGCGGACACGATCCTCGCGGCCAATGCGCAGGATGTGGACGCTGCCGCCAGCGCCGGGCTCGGCAGCGCGCTGCTGGATCGCTTGCGTCTGGATGCCGGGCGTCTCGACGACATCGTGCGCGCGGTGCGCGAGGTGGCATCCCTGCCCGATCCGCTGGGGGTTGTCGAATGGCAGGCCCCGCGCGCCGACGGATTGGAGATCGGTCGCGTCAGCGTGCCGCTGGGCGTGATCGCGATGATCTACGAATCGCGTCCGAACGTGACGGTGGATGCCGCCGTGCTGTGTCTTAAGTCGGGCAACGCAGCACTGCTGCGCGGCGGCTCGGAAGCTACGCGCAGCAATCACGCGCTGGCCGCCGCGATCGCCAGTGCGCTCGCCGCACACGGGTTGCCGAGCGCCTGTGCCGCACTGGTGCCGGTGCCCGATCGCGCCGCGATCGCCGAACTGCTGCGCCACGACGACTGCATCGCACTGGCGATCCCGCGTGGTGGTGAAGGCCTGATTCGCCACGTCGCCGAAGTCAGCCGGGTGCCGGTGATCCGCCACTACAAGGGTGTGTGCCATCTGTATGTGGACCGTGCTGCCGACCTCGCACTTGCGCAGCGCTTGCTCGTCGATGGCAAGTGCGCGCGGCCGTCTGCGTGCAACGCGCTGGAGACCTTGCTGGTCGATACTGCAATCGCGGCGGATTTCCTGCCGCTGGTCGACGCTGCGCTGACCGCGCGCGGCGTGGCGCTGCGCGCAGATCCCGCAGCGCTCGCTTGGTTGCCGGCCGCAACACCGGCGAGCGCTGCCGACTGGGATGCCGAATACCTCGACCTGATCCTGGCGGTGGCGGTCGTCGATGGCCTCGACGGCGCGTTGGCGCACATCGCGCGGCACGGCTCGCAGCACACCGAGGTCATCGCCACCGGCGATCCGCAGGCAGCGCAACGTTTCCTGCGCGAGGTCGATGCCTCGGCAGTGATGGTCAATGCGTCGAGCCGCTTCAACGATGGCGGCGAGCTCGGTCTCGGCGCCGAGATCGGCATCTCGACGACCAAGCTGCACGCGTATGGGCCGATGGGACTGGCCTCGCTGACCACCCGCAAGTGGGTCGTGCGCGGCAGTGGGCATACCCGCAGCAGGATTGCCTAGCGCAGCGATTCCCGCTGCACAGGCTCGCAGCAGTTCGATCCCGGGTTTCCGAGCCACAGGACTTGTCGCGCGCATGGCAGGCCGCGCTTCGGTGCCACAAGACTTGCTCCAAGCGCTGCATCTCGCCGTGGCAGCCGGCATGCCGGCGACCGCACCCTGCGCTGCTGCCTCCACTCCGGTCGCTGCCATGGCAGCGCGTGCGGAAACGTCGCCGAGCCGAGCTCAGTCGGCGCGCAGCAGCCCGTACTTGAAAATGCAGTACAGGGCGCGCACGCCATCTTTCCAGCCGATCTTCTTGCCCTCGGCATAGGTGCGCCCGGAGTACGAAATCCCGACCTCGTAGATCCGGATGTCGGGCACCCGCGACAACTTCAATGTGACCTCGGGCTCGAATCCGAAGCGCTCTTCGCGCAGGGTCAGGCCCTGGATCAGGTCGCGCCGGAAGACCTTGTAACAGGTCTCCATATCCGACACGTTGAGGTTGCTGAACAGGTTGGTTGCGAGGGTCAGGAACTGGTTGGCGACAAAGTGCCAGAAGTACAGCACGCGACGGGTCTCGCCGCCGATGAAGCGGCTGCCGAACACCACATCCGCCTTGCCGTCGCGGATCGGCGCGAGCAGCTTGCCGAACTCACGCGGGTCGTACTCGAGGTCGGCATCCTGCACCACCACGTATTCGCCGCGTGCGTGCGCGAACCCGCTGCGCAGTGCAGCGCCCTTGCCGCGGTTGACCGGATGCTTGACCAGGCGGTCGATCAGTGGCGCCAGCGCGCCCTCCAGCAGTGCAACGCTGCCGTCGCTGGATGCATCGTCGACCACGATGATCTCCAGCGATTCGACGCCGGAGGCGCGAATGGCCTCGATGATCCGGCGCAAGGTGGGTTCTTCGTTGTAGCAGGGCACCACGACCGACAATTCGATGGACATCGGGCCTCCAGGCGCGATCACGGATTCATCCAGCGCGCATTGTAAATGGCGCCGCTGCCTGCGCTACCGCGGATTGCGCCGACTGGCCACACGGCGCAGCTCGCCGCTGACATCGGCATAGCCGAGCATCAGTGCGATTTCATGCGCACTGCGACCGAGGCGATCGACCCGTGCGGGATCCGCGCCGGCACGCAACAGGCTCTGTGCGACCTCCAGCAGGCCATGCATTGCCGCTGCATGCAGCACCGACACCCCGCGTTCGTCCTGCACCGCGAGGTCCGCACCGGCGGCGATCAGCAGTTGCATGAGCTCGGGCAGGGCGCGTTGACCCGCCGGCGATGCAGCTGCCGCTTTGCCGCCGAGCAACAGCAGCAGCGGCGACTGCCCCGCGGTGTTGCGTGAATCGACCGCCACGCCCGCAGCCAGCAAGGTGCGCAGCAGGTCGCGGCAGCGTTCGGTGTCGGTACTGGCGAACGCAAACTGCGCGGCTGCGTGCAGCGCAGAGTTGCCCAGCTCATCGACCGCGCCGGGATCTGCACCGTGGGCCAGCAGGATGCGGGCGATCGCGGGCGCGCCGAGCGCGCTGGCCACCATCAACGGCGTGATGCCACCCGGCAGGCGTTGGCCGCCATCGACGCGGCGTTCGAGCAGCATCCGCACCACGTTTTCGCGGCGTGCGCTGATCGCGGCCGACAGGCTGGTCGCGCCAGTGTTCGCCGACAGCGACGGATCGGCGCCGCGATCGAGCAGGTTGGCGACCAGCGCCAGGTGGCCCCCGCCAGAAGCGCGCAGCAGCGCCGTGCAGCCTTGCGCGTCGCGCGCGTCGATCGGCAGGCCCAGTGCAAGCAGGCGATCGACTGCGGCCGCATCGCCCATCTGCGCGGCCGCCACCATATCGGCACCGCGCAGCGGTCGCGCCGGATGGCGCATCCCGGAGTTCCACGACAGCCAGCGGGTCAACGCCGTGCGGCCGCTGGCCAATGCCGCCCCCACCGGCGTATGCCCGTCCGCCGACGCGTGCTCCGGATCGCTGCCGGCCACCAGCAGCGCCATCGCCATCGGCACCGCGAGGGGTTCCGGCACGCCGGCCAGTTCATGCAGCGCGCAGCGCCCGCGCGCATCGACCAGATTGGGGTCGGTGCCGCGCGCTAGCAGTGTGCCCAGCAGGCGCGTAGCGCCGCGTGCGACTGCAAGGTGCAGTACCGAGCGCCGCTGTTCGTCGCGAACCGCCGGATCGGCACCGCGCTCGAGCGCGAGCAGCGCCAGCGGCTCGATGGCATCGATCGGGCTGTCCGTATCGGCCATGAGGTCCACCAGCAGGTGGCCACCAGCGGGCGCTGCACCGGCATCGAGCATGGCACGCAGCGCGTCCAGCGGCAGCGGCCGTCGCTGTGCCAGCACGAACAGCAGTGGCGTCTGACCAGCACCTTCCGGCGACAGTCCGCGTAGCAACAGCCAGTCGAAGGCAGCGCGCGGCGCGCCAGCGTCGGCCAGACGCAGCAACACCTCGCGCAATTCGGATGCCGCCATCGGCGGCGCCAGCCCGAGCACTTCCTCGGCCACGCCGTGTCGACCATGGCGCAGCGCTGCGGCCAGCAGGGCGGCACGCTCGACGGTACTGCTCGCGCCGATGTCTTCCGCCAGTTGCGGATCGTGCAGCGCATTCGGCAGCGGATACTCCGGATCGAGCAGGGCGACCACCGGCCAACGTCCGCCGGCGACTGCATGGTCGATCGCGCGGCGTCCGTCGTTGCCGAGGATCGATGGATCGGCGCCGAGCGCGAGCAGCAGGCGCGCGGTCTCCTCGCCGGCCTTGCGCGAGGCGCAGCAGATCGACAATGCGCTGCGCCCGCCCTGGTCGACCAGGTCGATGGCCGGCTTGCGGAACACAAGCCGCTGCAGCACGCGATTGGCGCCGGCGCGCGCAGCCTCCATGGTGGCGGTGACGCCGTTGGCGTCGCGCGCATCGATCGCAGCGCCCGCGGCCAGCAACGCATCGGCCATCTCCGCATGACCGTGCAGCGCTGCGGCGTGCAGCGCGGTGCGGCCGAGACGATCGGTGGCATCGAGCGGGGCCTTGTGGCGGACCAGCAGCTTGACCAGACCGGGCAAATCGTCCGCGCCGCTGCACGCTGCAATCAGTGCCGGCACACCGCGCGCGGGTGTGGGAGCAGCACCGCGCTCGAGCAGAACCCGCACCACCACCTCGTTGCCGGCCGCGCACGCCACGCCCAGCGGCGTGAGTCCTTCGCGATTGCTCGCGGTGAGATCCGCGTCGGCATCCAGCAGGATCGCCGCCACGCCCGCTTCCCGGCTCAACGCGGCGTAGTGCAGCGGCGTATTGCCATCGGGATCGGCACAGCGGGTGTCGGCGCCATTGGCGACCAGAGTCATTACGGTATCGGGGCGCCCGGTGTAGCTGTCGCGGGTCGCTGCCAGCAGCGGCGTAAGGCCGGCCACGGCGCGATTGAGATCGACGCCGCGCTGGATCAGTTCGCGCAAGAGGCGCAAGTCCGCCGCAGTGGCGGCAATGATCGGCAGCGAGCGTTGATCGCGGTCGTAGGGTCCCGGCACTGCGGCGGGATCGGCGCCGGAGCGCAGCAGATCCAGTGCCAGATCCATCTGACTGGCGGCAGCTGCCGCCAGCACCTGTGCGTTGCGAGTCGCCGGATCGGTCGCGGCAAGCGGCACCGACGGGGCTGCGGCCACCGCGAGGGTCGCTGCCGCCGCGATATCGACAGCGCTGCTGTCGTCGACATCCAGCAGCAGCTTCTCGCAGCGAAACGCCAGCAGCAGGTGGGCCAGCGGGCACACCAGCAGTGCCCACAGCCATAGTGCGCCGATGCGCAACTCGCTGGGCACCACGCCCACCAGGCCGGTCAACGCCAGCGCGCCGGAGACCACCGTCAGCAGGGCCAGCGCCACCGGCAGTCCGATCCCGAACCAAGGGTCGCGCTCGCGGGTCAGATGGACGGCGAACGCCAGGCAACGCCGCACGGCCGCGATGATCCATGAGCCCCGCTGATCCTCCGGGTATGCGTCGTCCCACAGGAACAGCAGCCCGAATGCCGGCCACCAGCGCACCAGCAGCAGGGTTGCCAGCAACACGCCCGCCGACAGAGCTACCGCGTTGAGCACCGAGGCCTGGCTCGCAATGCCGATCAGCGGCGTGCCCACCAGCAGCGCCACCAGCAGCGCGTAGCCCACCAGCAGGAGCAGGAACGGTGCGCCGCGACGCAGGGCCAGGGTCGCGAAGTCGGATTCCAGCACATAGCCCAGCAGCGACACCGCACCCGCCAGGTACAGCGGCTGGGCCAACAGCAGCAACAGCAGTGCGGCCGGATGATCGATCACGCTGGCGACCGCCGCGGGCACCAGGGCCGGCAGCATGAAGCGCAGTCGCGCAAGGTGCTGTGCCAATCGGGTCAAAGCAGGAGGCATCGGGCCAGTATAGGGGCCGGCGGATCGCTCATCCCGTGCTGCCGGGCATCCGATCAGCGGGAGGCAGCTGCAGATGGAAGCCCTGATCGGCAAGATTGCGCCGCACTACCGCCGGATCCGCGCGCGCCAGCGTGCGCTCCGCGCTCAGGTCGAGTTCAAGAACCAGCAGCAGCGCGCCGAGGCGGGCGCTCAACTCGGCCGGCAGCAAGCCGAATGCATCGCGTTCGCGCAGAAAAACATAGGCGTCGCTGCGCTGCGTGCTGCGATAGACGAAACATTTCATGCCGGCAGTGTCGCCCTCGGCGCGGCACTTGCCAAGCCGGTCGGTGCATGGCGTGCCGATCGGTACTGCCGCGGTCGCAACCTTGACTTCCCCAGCGTCCAGTGACCCGACCACAAGAGACTATCGGGCTGGTTCACTGCGTGCAGCCAGCCAGTCGCCGGCGCGCCAGATCTGCAGTTGATCGGAGCGGAACGCACCGATCCACAACGGCTGCGGCGCGCCCGCGGCAAAGTCCCGCGCAACCTCGATATGTACATAGTCGATCACGATGTCATCCGGGTGCTGCGCGGCCCACGGCGGTCCGTTGTCGTAGTCGATTTCGACGATCGGGCGAGTCAGCCGGGCGAGGAAGTTGAACTGCCCCTCGTATTTGCCACGGTTGGCCAGGGTCTTGCCTTGTGCGGCCAGCGCGGCGAGTTGATCGGCTGCCGGCTGCAGGTCGTAGCGCGGCCACAGGCTTGCAGCGAACTGCCCATGCAGCAGAGCGGTCGCCAGCAGTGTGGCGAGAGCGATGCGCGGTATGGCCTGCCCGGCATCGCGTGCGCGCCAGAAGATCAGTACTCCGCCGAGCGCGGCGATTGCCAGGCCGAAGCCGATGCCGGCGCTCGCGAAGTCGAGTAAGAACACCGAATCGCCGTAGCCGCGTGCGACCAGAGTTGGCAACAACGCCACCAGTGTGCCGGTCAGCAGCAGCAGCACGCCGGGCAGCCATCCATGCGCACGACGATCGCCGCGGTGCTCGCGCGCGGCGACGCTACCAGCCAGCCACAGCGCAAAGCCAGCCAGTTCAGGTAACAGGTAGTACGCCTGCTTGGCGCTGACCAGCGAGAACGCCAGCAGCGTCGGCAGCAGCCACAGCAGCAGAAAGCGCAGGCCAGGCTCGGCCGTTTGCCCTCGCAGTCGGAAACCGCGCCACGTTGCGGGCCAGAACAGCCAAGGAAACAGCAGCAGCGGCGCGATTGTCACGTACCACCATAGTGGCCGGGCGTGGTCGAAGGCGGACACGACCCGGCCGGCCGTCTGCGTGAACAGCAGTTCTTGCCGATAGGCCTCGCCGCCAAGCACTGCCACTGGCACTACCCACAGCGCGAATAGCGCGAGCGCCGCCACCAGGGTGAGCGCAACCCGGCCATACCAGCGCGCCGGCGCACTGCGTGCGGCCTCCAGCCATAACGGAGCGAGCAGCAGTGGCGCTGCCACGTGCAGCAGTGCTACCGGGCCCTTGGTCAGCAATCCCAGCCACATGCCGATTGCGACCAGCCACCACTGCGGCGCGAAGCCACCGCGCAGATCGCGGTGTGTCAGGCCAATCAGCGACAGCAGCGTGCAGGCGGTAACCAGCAGATCGAACATGATCTGCAGCGAGAACAGGAAGTAGAAGAAAAGTCCGGCCAGCACCCATGGCGCCAGTCGCGCAACCTGCGGTCGATTCGGAAACAGCTGCCGCGCCAGCCGCGCGAGCAGCAGCAGATTGGCCGTCGACAGCAGCACTTCGAGGATTCGCGGCCACACGTCGGACACCCCGCCAATCGCCCAGCCTGCGTGGATGAGCCAGTACAGCAAAGGCGCCTTGTGGCTGTAGGGCATGCCGTTCTGGTGCGGTATCAGCCATTCGCCGAGCTGCCACATCTCCCATGCAACAGTCAGCGTGCGCGTGGAGTACAGCGGCAGCGGCCCGTGCAGGAAGATGGATACTCCGGCGACCAGCAACCAGGTCGGCAACCACAGGGGAATCGGGCCGCGAACGGACGGGAAGCTCATCGAGGACACTGGCTCTGGCTGGCCGCGATATTCGCCGATCGGGTGTGACAGCGTCGAGCGCCGTGGCGTCGCCCCGGCTGAGCCTCGGGTGCGCAGCTGCGCGAGCCAGTGCCGTTCGCTCCCAACCAGGCGCCACCACACTGGTCGATGCAGGCGCTATGCTGTGGCGAAAACACCACAACGAGTGCCGATGCCCAGCGCCCACATTCTCGTCGTCGACGACGAACCGGATATCCGCGAGTCGGTCAAGGACATCCTCGAAGACGCAGGATTTGCCGTGACCACGGCAGGCAACGCCGCGCAGGCGCGGGACGCCCGCCGCGCCCGCCGTCCCGACCTGGTCCTGCTCGACGTCTGGATGCCCGACCTCGACGGCATTTCGCTGCTGCGCGAGTGGAGCGAGCGCGGTGGATTGTCGTTCCCGGTGGTGATGATGTCCGGGCACGGCACCATCGAAACAGCGGTCGAGGCGACCCGTCTTGGCGCCTACGATTTCGTCGAAAAGCCGATCGCGCTGGCCAAGCTGCTGCTGACCCTGCAGCGCGCACTCGAGCACGGCCGCCTGCGCACCGAGAACGAGGGTCTGCGGCGCCAGCTTCCGCACGTCTCGGCCGAGCCGATCGGCGGCAGCCGCGCAATGCAGGCGCTCAAGGCACAGCTCGAGCGCGCCGCTGGCGCCGATGCGCCGGTGCTGATCCATGGCGAGCCCGGCACCGGCAAGGAAACCCTGGCGCGCTGGCTGCATGCACGCGGCGGTCGGCGCAGCGGTCCATTCGTGCGGGTCGCTGCCAGCACGCTGCCGCGCGCGCAGGCGGCTGCGGCGCTGTTCGGCAGCGAGGATGCGCGCGGCGTGGTGTACGGCCTGCTGGACGCAGCGCAGGGCGGGCTGCTGTTTCTGGACGGCATCGAAGCCTTGGAAGCCGCCGCGCAGCACGACCTTGCGGCGGCTCTCGAAGCCCGCCACTTCACCCGCAGTGGTGCGGCCACAGCGGTCGCGATCGACCTGCGCGTGGTCGCGGCAAGCAGCGCGGACCTCGCTGCTGCAGCGCACGCGGGCTCCTTCGATCCTGGCCTGCTGTACCAGCTCGACGTGCTGCCGCTGCGGGTGCCGCCGCTGCGCGAGCGCCCCGATGACGTCTCCGAGCTGGTGGCGTATTTCACCGACCAGTTCGCCGCGCGCGACAACCTGCCGTATCGACGCTTCTCCACCGCGGCGCAAAATCGGCTGCGCCAACACGCGTGGCCGGGCAACCTGCGCGAGTTGCGCAATCTGGTGCAGCGCCTGCTGATCCTGGGCGCGGGCGGCGATGTGGAGCTCGATGAAGTCGATGCGGTGCTGGGCGCTGCGCCTGCCGCGCCGCGCGCGGCCATGGCGGGTCAGCCCTTCGTGATGGACTATGGCGTGCCCCTGCGTGAAGCCCGCGATGCGTTCGAGCGGGCCTATCTGCTGCACCTGCTCAAGCTCGCACAAGGCAGCGTGGGAAAGCTGGCTATAATGGCGGGCATGGAGCGCACCCACCTGTACCGCAAGCTGCGCGATCTTTCGATCGATATCCGCGCGACCGGACGCGACGGCGGTGTGCAAGCCAGCTGAGCGGGCGCGGCGCTCGCCCGAGACTTCGCACCGGCTGCCCGCTCGCGCGGGCATCGTCGTTTATGGGCGCCGCTGCTGCAGCGTGTCGA
>JBBSDI010000099.1:0-10898 GCA_038249585.1 Lysobacterales bacterium
ACTGCCGACACCCGCGGCGAATCCAGCGGACTGGGCTTGGCGCTGGCCAAGCAGGACGTGGAGCAGATGCAGGGCGAGCTGTGGTACGAGGACCGCCCCGGCGGCGGTGCCGTCTTCATCCTTGAACTGCCCCTGGCCACCACGACCGAGGCCGAACAGGGCGATACGCCGATGCCGCCGACTGACCAACCGATGCCCTGAGGCAATCGACTGGTTATCGGTGAGCTTTCATTGTCGCTGATGTCTGGCGCCCGCGAAGTTGCTGCAGCCTCGCCTGATTGTCGCTGAGGTCCGGCGCCGGCGCTGTTTCTGCGCCATCGCTCGCTCGCTGTGGGAGCTGCCACGGCAGCGACCGCAGTCGCGGCAACCTTCGATGCCGCCGTCGCCGCCATGGCGGCTCCCACAGCGAAGGACGGCGGCTCGGCGGGATCGGCGCCGAAAGCGCTGAATCAAGCGCACGGATGAGCGGCATCATCAATCCATTCATCCCGGTGTCGCGCGACCACCGTCACGCCTGGTTGTCGCTGAGGTCCGGCGCCGGCAATGTTTCTGCGCCGTCGCTTGCTCGCTGTGGGAGCTGCCATGGCAGCGACCGCAGTCGCGGCAACCTTCGATGCCGCCGTCGCCGCCATGGCGGCTCCCACCGCGAGGAACACCGGCTCGGCGGGATTGAATCCAGTGGCGCTGAATCAGGAGCGAGGATGAGCGGCATTGGCGCAATCGCGGCAGTAGCCCCCGCCGGGCCGCACCGTCAGACAGTCGGACTTTTCGAGCAGCCACTTCATCCCGATAGCGGCGCCGTCGGTCGCGCGCAGGGTTTCGGCGACCGCAGGTGCATCGGCGGACTTCCTCCAGCAGGGGGCTCGCGTCGAGATTGGTGCTCAGGATCGCGCATGGAGTCGGACGACTTTGAACGACCGCGGAGCGCCGCGCGCGCGGCGCGAGAATCAGCGCCCCCTGCCAACAGGCCGCAGTTAAGGCGACATTCTCGACTTGCGGACCGTTGTCCACAGCGCGGTCGTTGCGGAAACCACGTTCTTCTGCAGATGCTTCGCACAGTAACGTTCAAGATGTGCATCGATCGACGCTGGATCCGGCTGCGCGAACAAGGCGGCACCTTTGTCGCCCGCTTCCACCCGACGATCCAGATATCCGGCGTTCATGCCGGAGATGAACCCCTGCGCCCACGAGTGCACGTTCGCCAGCGCCACAGTCTGGGCATCACCCGCTTTGCGCAGTTCGAGATACTTCGCGCAGGAAAGCGCGCCCGCGCCAATCACCGGCGAGTTGCCCGCGTGGGCCGGGGCCATTACCGCAGTGCAGGCGACGATGAGAAGGCTTTTCAGAAATACGGTTTTCATCGGTGATGCTCCGAGGCAGATGCCAGTTGCGGACCGCCATCATCCGTTCGTGATCGTACATCCTGGCGTGCCGCGAGCAAGCAGGCGAGCGCGCTGTGCGCGACCGTCCCACCCGGATGCACCGTGCACCCCATCGTTGCGGTCGCGCGCGCGGCGCGCTCAAACGCACGTGCGAGGCGCTGTAGGACCGCACCCTGTGCGCGACCGCCACATCCGGATGCACCGCGCACCCCATTGCTGCGGTCGCGCGCGCGGCGGAATCCGCTGTGCTCAACCCGCCGAGGTTCTTGCTGATTGCTGCGGTCGCGCGCGCGGCGGAATCCTACGCCATCGGGAGCCGCCGCCCGTGTTGCAGCGCAGCTTGCCCCTTCGGACACTGCACTTGGCCGATCGAACGTGGCGCAATCGGCGCACTGCTCCCAAGGGGAATTGCCATGCCAGTCGCCTGCCTGCGTTCGATCACGCGTTGCCGCCGCGTGGTTTGCACCGCACTGTTGTGGATGCTGGTCGCCGCACCACCGGCGCTCGCGCAAACCGAGGTCACGGGCTTTGGCAGCAACCCCGGCAATCTGCGCATGTTCAAGTATGTGCCTGCGGGCTTGCCGGCAGGCGCGCCGCTGGTGGTGGCGATGCATGGCTGCTCGCAGACGGCCGCCAACTACGATGCCGAGACCGGCTGGCAGCTGCTGGCCGATCGCTGGAAGTTCGCGCTGGTATTGCCGCAACAGCAGAGCGCGAACAACTCCAGCAGCTGCTTCAACTGGTTCGTGACCGGCGATACCAGCCGCGGGCAGGGCGAGCCGCTGTCGATCAAGCAGATGGTCGATCGCATGGCGCTCGATCACGGCATCTCTGCCGGCACGGTGTATGTCACCGGCCTGTCGGCCGGCGGCGCGATGACCGCGGTGATGCTTGCTGTCTATCCCGATGTGTTCGCCGGCGGTGCGATCATCGCCGGACTGCCGTACCGCTGCGCGACATCGCAGTCGGCCGCCTTCAGCTGCATGAATCCCGGCAGCAATCTCACGCCAGCACAATGGGGCGACCGCGTGCGCGCGGCCAGCAGCTGGACCGGTCCGTGGCCGCTGGTGTCGATCTGGCATGGCGATGCCGACTTCGTGGTGCGGCCACTGAATCTGACCGAGAGCATGGATCAGTGGACCCATGTGCACGGCATCGACCAGACTGCCGATGTGGTCGATACGGTCGCGGGCTATCCGCATCGGGTCTACAAGGACGCCGGCGGCACGCCGCGGGTGGAGACCTACACGATCACCGGCATGGGCCACGGCACGCCGGTCGATCCGGGCAGCGGCGAGACGCAGTGCGGCACCGCAGGTGCCTACATTCTCGATGCCAACATCTGCTCGAGCTACTACATCGGGCGCTGGTTCGGGCTGGATAATCTGGATGCGATCGCACCCGGCGTGGTGCTGACCGCGCCGACCAACGGTGCAGCAGTCAGTGGCAACGTGAATGTCACCGCAACCGCCAGCGACGCGATCGGCGTCGAGCGCGTCGAGTTGCTGCTCGATGGTGCGCTGCTCGGTGCCGATGCGAGCGCGCCCTACGCGATCGTGTGGAACTCCAGTACCGCCAGCGACGGCGCGCACGTCCTGCAGGCGCGTGCGTTCGATCTGGCCGGCAACGTCGGCACCTCGGCGCAGGTGAACGTCACGGTCAGCGGCGGCAGCGGTGGCGGAGGTGGTGGCAGCCCGGTCACCGTCGTGTTCAACAATGAAGATGCCAACGACGGCTACGTGAAAGCCACCGCGAGCGGCGGCGCGCCTGCCGTCGGCACGTTGGAATCCAGTTTGGGTCTGGCGATCGGCCGTGGCGCCGACGCCAAATTCAATCGCGCACTGCTGTCGTTCGATACCGCCGCGATTCCCGATGGCGCGACCATCACCGCAGTCACCGTCAGCGTCGCCTACCGCAGCGCGTCGGGCAATCCGTGGGGCAATCCCGCCGGCAATACGCTGGTGGTGGACGCCAACAGCGGCTGCATCGGCGCTTGCACCATCGCCATCACCGACTGGGCTGCGGCGACCAGCAGCAGCGCAGTCGCGCAGATCCTTGCATTCAGCGGCGGCAGCCAGGCCAGCACGCTGTTCGCCGCGGCAGGAATCGCCGCGATCAACAAGACCGGTCGCACCCAGCTGCGCCTGCGCTTCAGTGCCGAGCAGACCGCAACCAACCATGTGTGGATCGATCGCGGTGCGGCGGCTACGTTGCGTGTGACCTACCAGCCCTGAGCGAGGTTGCGCAGAACACGCGCGGTGGCCAAGCATGCCGCCGAGACCGTCCCTGGCGCGATCGCGTCGCGCTACGTGCTGTTGGCCGCCGCAGCCGGGCAATCCGGCAACGCCGATTGACGCTGCGCTGGGTGTTGCCAGCATGCGTTGAAAAGTGCGTGTCCCGACGTGCTTCCCGACGTGCTTGCCGCCAGCTTGCTTGCCCACCCGCGCATTTCGGTGCTCGAAGTGCTCGCCGCTGCAGGCATCCTGCCACGCGACACAAAAGGCGGGCGGCGACGATCCGCAATGATCCGCGCATCCGGGCGCGGTGCGATCAAGACCGCAGTCGACGCGCCGAACATCGGTTCGAGTACCGATCGTTCAGACTGCTCGCATCCAGGAATTCAGAGGCAGCGTCCATACGCATCCACACCGGCGATCTGGTGGCTGGTTAGGCGCCTGTCGTCGGCGGTCGCTCACGGCTCGAAACCGTTCCCGAACACGCGGTCGCCCGAGCTGATCGGGGCGGAAACGAATACGAAGTAGCTGTTGAAACCGAGCAGCACGATGGCATTGACCGTGATCGGACCGACATCGGTAGCCGGCGCGGTCCAGGTGAAGTCCACCGGCACGGACTTGGATATGCTGCTGCCGTGGGTGAACGTCCCGGTCGGCATGCTGCCCGAACACTCCGGCATCGAGCGGTAACCATTGTTGATGGCGAATGAGCCGACGCGGGTGCCGCTGCTGTTGGTGGCGTACATCAGCAAACCCTTGAACACGCCAGGTCCCGACAGGCGCACGACCGAGGACTGACCCGGGGTCCACGGACCATTCGGCATGCTGATCGCATACCCGCCAGTGCCCAACGTGCCCGCACCCATCGGTGCAGCCGCCATCAGGGAGGCATTGCAGGTTCCGCTGCCGGACGAGAAGGCATGTCCGGTCAAGGGAAGCAACAGCAAGGCAAGGCAGAGCAGCAGGCGATGGCTTTTCATTGGACAGCACTCCACAGGTGTGGTTCCTGTTGAGCAGAGTATTCTTTGCAGACCAGCGAAACGTGAAGCTGGCGCTGCAGTTCTATGCCGGCCGTCGGGCGGGCGCCCACAGGGCGGGCATCTTGCAGATGCGCCGCGGTCGCGGTTGTGCAGGCGCGCGACCGGCACTTTGTGCGCCGCGCAGGACAACATGGACACGCATACATCGGCCGTTGCCGTCACGCAGCCAGGCCCAGCATGATGTCTATCCGGATTGGTCCGGGGTTGGCTCGCCTTGCGCCCGGAATGATGCCCGCCGCGATTGTTCGCGCGGTCTCGATACACGCTCACCCCTGCGTTCTGGCGACTACTTTTTGACTGTCTTCGTCTGCGTGGATGTAGTCACTGCGCGTCGTGCGAAGGTGGCAGAATCGACTCTGCTGTTTCCGGGCCTGCGGCTCCACTGGCCGCATCCCGCAGACGTAACCCTCGAGGAGAACCGATTGATGTCAGAGCCCGTGCCGCCGTCCGCCTCGACCGACTTCAGGCCCGCCGGGCACAACCTGGCGTCCCCCTTTCGCTGGTTCCTGGCCGAGTTCCTGGTCGTCGTGGCCGGAATCCTCGTCGCGCTGGCGCTGAGCTCCTGGGCGCAGGATCAGCGCGATCATGAACGCGAGCAGTCGTATTTGCGACAGCTCAACGTGGACCTCGAGGCCAGCGAGAAGATTCTCGCCGAAGCAGAAGAGTTCACGAGGCTGCGCGCCGAGGCGAGCGCGCGCGTGCTGCACCGGTTCTGGCGCGACAATCTGAGCGTCGACGATTCGACCCGTCAGGACATCGCGCTCCCACGTACGACACGCCGCTTCAATCCAGTGCTCGGCACAGCCAGTGCGCTGATGTCGACGGGCGATCTCAATCTCATCCGGGACGATGCGTTGCGGTCGCAGCTGGTGACCTTCCTGGATGCGATGAAGACCATTCTCGACGACATCCGTCGTTTCGACGAGACCTACTATCGACCCGGCGTACATATCCTCATTCGCGGTCCGGACATGTTCGCGATCATTCGGTCCAGCGACTCGGTCGACACCATGCGGACCCGCCCCAACATGACCGAGCGGATTCCGTTCCCGACCACGATGGAGGCGGTGCTGCGCGATCGCTCGGTGTATGACGGGTATGGCTTCTTGCTGGTTGCGCATCGCAATCAGTCGTTTCGTTACGGCGCAATGCTGGAGCAAACGCGCGCGCTGCGTGTGCAGGTCGTGGCGGCCCTGAGCGAGACGAACTAGCGGGACGAGACAGAACGGGGGAACATGGTCCGATGATCGTCGTGGCGATCGTGATGGCAGGTCGGGGCGACCTGCCCTACGACGATGGAATGCCGCGAGGGCGGGTTTTGGCAATGCGGATATAGGCGAGCCCGGCGACAACGCCACCGAGCGTGACCGCGAGCAATCCGAGCGTGCTGCGCGTCGCGGCGATCAGGACCGGTGGCGGCACCAGGGCGTCGACGCTGCGGATGGCGATCATCAGCCCGATCCAGCCGGCGAGTGCGAACCACAGGTGGCGTGCGGCGAAACTGCTGCGCGCGACCAGCGCGGCGAGCGGGAATGCCAGCGCCAGTGCGACCGCGGCGATGATCGCGAATATCGGTGCGAAGCCGATCAGGTCCTGCGCGGTGGTTTGCCAGCGCAGCGCGGATGGCACGGCGGCACCCAGTTGCTCCAAGGCTGCGAGGTTGAACTGCGTCTGCACGATGCTGGCCCACGCCGCGGCGATCAGCACGGCCAGCAGGTAGGCGAGCAGGCGGCGCGGCCATCGGGATCGCATCGATTCCACTCCTTGCACGCGCGCGGCATGTACGCCGCGGCACTATGCCGCAAATTTCGCGAACTGGCTGCTATGGTGCCGTGATTCCACCGGGGGACCCGACCATGCAGCGCATGCTTGCCACGATCGTGCTGTTGAGTGCGTGTACCGCGACGGCCGCAGCGCCGGCGTATCGCATCGAGACGATTGCCCAGGGTCTCGATCATCCGTGGTCGATTGCCTTCCTGCCTGATGGCGATGTGCTGGTCACCGAGCGCGCCGGTCGGCTGCGCGTGATCCACAATGGCGTGCTGCGCGAAGCACCGATCGACGGCGTGCCGGCAGTGTTCGTCTCAGGACAGGGCGGCTTGTTCGACATCGTGCTGGCGGCGGATTTTGCCAGCAGCGGCAGCGTACTGCTGTCGTTCGCGCACGGAACGGACAAGGCCAACGGTTTACGTGTGGTGCGCGCGCGCTACACCGCCGACGGCCTGCGCGATATCGCCACCGTGTTCGAGGCGCGCCCGCTCAAGCGTGGCAGTGCGCACTATGGCGGCCGCATCGCGCTGCTCGGCGGTGGCATGTTCGCAGTCGGGGTGGGCGATGCGTTCGGCGCGCGCGAGGCCGCACAAACGCTCGACTCGCATCTGGGCAAGATCGTGCGCATCGGGCTTGATGGCAGCGTGCCGCGCGACAATCCTTTCATCGGACGCGAGGGTGCGCTGCCGGAGATCTACAGCCTCGGCCACCGCAATCCGCAGGGGCTGGTGTTCGACGCAGCCGGCGGCGTGCTCTACGCGCACGAGCACGGTCCGCGCGGTGGCGATGAGATCAATCGGATCGAGGCGGGCAGCAACTATGGCTGGCCGATCGCCACGTACGGCGTCGACTACACCGGCGCGCAGATCTCGCCGTGGACCGAATACGAGGGCATGCAGTCGCCGCTGCTGCACTGGACGCCGTCGATCGCGCCATCCGGGATGACGCTCGTACGCGGCGCGATGTTTCCAGCATGGCGCGGCAGTCTGCTGGTGTCGGCGTTGGCGGAAAAGTCGGTGCGCCGGGTGCCGTTGGTCAATGGCGTTCCGGGCACGCAGGAGACCCTGTTCGCGGAGCTCGGCGAGCGCTTGCGCGACGTGCGTGAAGCGCCAGATGGAGCGATCTGGCTGCTGACCGATAGTCCCCAGGGCCGCGTGCTGCGGGTGCTGCGGGAGGCTACGCCAAAGTAGGCCGCGCCGCGTCGATCAGCGGCAGTCGTACACCGCGTAGGTCTGCTCGCCATTGCGCACCGGGCCGAGCGCGCGCACGGTATCGGCCTGTGCTGCACCGGCGGCATCGTTACGCGCCATCGACTCGAGTTCATCGAGCACCTTGCGCCGATCGCGTTCGATGCCGGCGATCTGATGCTTGACCGATACCGTGACCTCGCGGCCCAGCGCGACGCAGCCGCGGGTGGCCGATTCTTCGTAGGCGACGCGGATCGTCTTGCCGCCTGCATCGGGTTGTACCCAGGTGCAGGCAGACAGCGCGAACAAGGGCAGCAGGGCAAGTGGTTTGATGGTCATGGGCATATCGGCTGACAGCAGGATACCGAGCTTGCTACAGCGGCGATGAATCGCAGGCCAACGGCCGCTACCCGCGAGGCATCCGCCGCCGCAGTCCTGCGCACCTTGCGGTCACGGTGCGCACGCAGGGCAGTCAGCTTGGATCAGCGCAGCAGATTGCCATCCACGTCGATGACCTGCACGTTGCCGAGGTTGAGCGCACGCACCGCGGCTTCGAACTTGGACAGATCGCCGACGATCACCCAGGTCATCGCGTTCGGCTTGATGGTGTCGCGTGCGGCAGCGCGGATCGAGTCCACGGTCTGCGCCTCGGTGCGCGCCTTGAGCGTGCGCACCCAGTCGTCGGGGCGGTCGTAGGCGACGATGCTGGACACAGCGCCCAGCACCGCACCCGCGGTCTCGAAACTGCCGGGCAGGGCGCGCACGTCGTTGGCGATCACCTTGGCCACTTCGTCGGCGGTCGCCGGGCGCGCGTCGACGTACTCGTTGAACTCGCGCAGCAGCTCTTGCAGTGATTCGACGGTCTTGTCGGTCTGTACGGGGGCTGACACCAGCAGCGGTCGCTGGTTCTTGGCGCCAGAGCTGAAGGCGTAGGCGCCGTACGACCAGTGCTTGTCCTCGCGCAGGTTCATGTTCAGCCGGGCGGTGAACAATCCGCCGAGCACGGCCACCGCGCTTTCGATCTCCAGCAGGTTCGGCGCCTTCGACGACGGGATCACGTGACCGCCAAGGATCAGCGCCTGCTGCGAATCAGGGCGATCGACGAGGAAGATGCGCGGTGCGCCGGGCAGTTCAACCGTGCCAACCGACTTGCTGCCGCGCGCGACGGCGGGTGCGCGCCAGTTGCCGAAGTGCTTCTCCAGCAGCGGCTTGAGTGCGTCGACCGTGGTATCGCCAACGGCGATCACGCGCAGGTTGTCCGGGCGCACCCATGTGGCCAGATGCGCGAGCAGGTCCTCGCGGGTGAGCGATGCGATCGACGCCTCGGTGCCGCTGCCGGTGAACGGGATGCCGTAGGCGTGGTCGGAGCCGTACATCAATGGCGGTAGCAGGCGTTGCGCGATTGCGTTCGGCTGGGTCTTCTCCTGCGCGATACGGGCCAGCCACGACTTGCGCACGCGCTCGATCTCGCCGCTGTCGAGGCGTGGCGCGCGCAGCATGTCGCCCAGCAGGGCCAGCGAAGGATCGAGATTGGCGCTCAGGGCGGACACGAAGGCGCTGGACGAATCCAGCGCGGCACCGCTGCCGATGTTCGCACCGAGATCTTCCGCGCGCGCCTTGAAGCCCAGCGCATCGAGCTTGCCGGCGCCCTCGTCGAGCATGCCCATGGTGAATGCGGCAGTGCCGAGCTTGCCACCGGCATCGGAGGCGAAACCGGCATCGATCAGCGCCTGCACCTGCACCACGGGGATCTCCGGCCGACGCGCGAGCACCACCGGGATGCCGTTGGACAAGCTAAAGCGTTCGAGATCGGGGAAGCTCAGGTCAGGGAAGCTGTCGACCGGCGGCACACCGGTGCTGCGATCGACCGCGCTGTCGGCGGCGTTCTTGTAGGTTCCAAACGGCAGCACGGTGAGCGTGTAGTCGCCCTGGCCGAGCCAGCGCCGCGCGACGTCGCGCACCTGGGTCGGGGTGGCCTTGGCGATGACATCGAGCGAGGTGCGGAAACAGCCCGGATCGCCATGGAACACCTGGCATTCGGCCAGCACATCGGCCTTGCCGCCGAAACCACCGATGCGCTCGATGCCGCGCACGAAGCCGGCAATGACCACGGTGCGCGCGCGCTCGAGCTCGGCGGCGGTCGGGCCGTCGGCCAGCAGGCGCGCCAGCTCCTCATCGATCACACGCTCGACTTCGGCCGGATCGACGCCGGTCTTGACGTCGGCCTGGATGCCGAACAGGCCGGCGATCTCCTGTGAAAAACTGAATGCACTGATGTTGTCGACCAGCTGATCGCGATGCATCAGGCGCGCATCGAGGCGCGAGGCGGCACTGCCACCGAGCACGCCGGCGAACAGACTCAACAAATCTCCAGCGGGATCGGTGACCTGCGGGACGTTCCAGGCGCGGATGATGCGCGCCTGCGAGACACGGTCGTACATCAGGTCGCGGCGTGAATCGCTGCGTGCGGCGACCCAGACCTGGCGGCGCGTCATCGGCGGGCCTGCGGGAATGTCGCCGAAGTAACGCTGCGCCTTGGCGCGTGCGGTCGCCACGTCGATATCGCCGGCCAGCACCAGGGTAGCGTTGGCCGCGCCGTAGTATTTGCGGAACCAATCCTTGGCTTCTTCGAGCGTCGCACCCTTGAGCAGGTCGGCGGCCGGAACTTCGGCTGCATGGTAGGGATGGCCGAGCGGGTAGCTGGCGGCGAACACCTTGTCCCAGACCAGGCCAAACGGCTGGTTCTCGCGCTGGCGCTTTTCGTTCTGCACCACGCCGCGCTGCTCTTCGAGCACCTTGTCGTTGAGCGCGCCGAGCAGGTGGCCCATGCGGTCGGACTCCATCCACAGCGCGCGATCCAGCGCGGTGGTCGGCACGTTCTGGAAGTAGTTGGTGCGGTCGCTGCTGGTGGTGCCGTTCTGGTCGGTCGCGCCGACTTCCTCGAAGGGCTTGAAGAACTCGTCGCGATAGTTCTCCGAGCCCTGGAACATCAGGTGCTCGAACCAGTGTGCGAACTCCTGGCGGTCGGCCGGCTCGTCCTTGCCACCGACGTGGTACCAGATGTTCACCGCCACGATCGGCGCCTTGCGGTCGGTGTGCACCACCACGGTCAACCCGTTGTCGAGGCGGAAGCGCTCGAAGGCGATGTCGGGCGCTTGCGCGGCGTGGCCGGGCGCGCTGGCGAGGCCCGCGAGCAGGGCGGTGGCGGCAATGATCGATCGCAGCATGGTTGAACTCCGTGTTGACCGCCAACGGTACCAGCCCTCGCGTGAGCGCGAACTGGTC